>JAPYOO010000157.1 GCA_029938135.1 Bermanella sp.
ATTTTTTTATTGTACGTGGCCGGCTGAATTTCCAGCCATTGGTTGTGATTCATTAATATAAATTGGTTCTGCGCGCTGTTTTTTCCTTGGGTTTCAATGGTTAAAAGGGATTGTTGTTTATTTCTTCGTTTAATTTTATAGCGATTTTTTTTGCTTTTTTGACTGTAATAAACAAACTGACCTTCAAGTAACGTTAATGTGTTTGGTGAAGGGTGAGTCGTGTAGTGATTTTTATTTACCGGTTTAAATTGCAGTTGGTACAGCGCGGGACCGGTGTCCAGGAAGCGCAATAGATCTAGCGTGTCTTGAATGTCTTTTTGGGGGGCGAAAAAAATAACGTCTGACTCGGTAATCGAGTACTTTATATGGGGCTCTACACTGCCTTGGATGGCATCTTCAATGCTGGCTGGGGTTATGTTGTGCAGTGTAACGATTGTTTTAGTTGTCGGTGAGTCGCATCCATAAATAATGATGCATATTATTAAATGGATAATTGCCTTGCTGATTGTATTGCCTTTGCGCTGTGCCACCATCGGTTAAATCTCTCTGTGTGATTCTTAATGGCTCCTCTATCAGCGTAGCAGATCTTACCCTGAGAGTGGTTGATGGAAAGCCATGCGGTGTCATCAAGCAGCCAAAGATTTGAATTAACGTCTGAGTTGAGTCGTATTTCAATAAATGAAGGTAATCTTGCTCTTAGTTTGAATAATTCATGGTCATTGTAACTGGGGTGGTAACTGCTTAATAAAATTTGGAATTTAAAATGGCGGTTGCTTCGCGCTAGGTATTTGATTTTAGATATCAGTCCGTAGTCTTTACAAATTGGGTGGGAAAGGTCCTCTAGGCAAAGTAATATTTTCTTGTGGGTTTGGCTTAAGGCGATATCAAAATAACCGTTGATCTCCAGTAGGCTGTTTGCTGTGTAGATGCTGCTGTCGTTAGAGTATATGTATTGTGAAGCTTGCACAGTTTGACTAAATACACGGTGTTCCATGTCTATGTGGGGGATGTTAGCATCGTTGTAAGGTGCTGAGCAGGCATTGAAGTCGCAGCGCCGATAAAACTCATAGGCGTGGCACTGAGCGCTTAATTGTAAAAGTGTGTAGCGTTTCTGGCTGGCGTACCGTTTGATGTGGTCTATGATTTTTCGCCCTATATCTTGGTTGCGATAGGGTTTTAATACGGCCATGCGGCCAATTTTTTTATGATCAATGAGGCGGGCGCAGCCAACCACTTCATCACCTACGTAGGCTATGAAGTGCTCCGCTTCATCATCAAGCTTGTCCCACTCTAGCGCTTGTGGCACGCCTTGCTCAATGATGAACACCTGCTCACGTATTTGTCTTAATGAGCCTCTGTCTTTTCTCCAGTTTGTGCCAACGACCTTGATGGTGTCCATGGTGCTCCTTTGGCATTAGTCTTCAAAATATAGGTGGTTACCGTTGATTAAGTCTAACAGTAATCTTTGGCAATCTGGGTCGACTAAATAACTTAATATTTCTTGGGTGGTGGTATGGCGTTCATTGGCCAGATGCTTGGCCAATGTTTGTGTTTCCGGGGTTTGCTTAAAGGGTTGCGGTTGGCCATTAATAAATAATGACACTTGACCTTCATCTTTAAAGTAAGCCCAGCGACTGGTTTCGTTTTGAGTTAAGTGCTGTGCCTCTTGAAAAAGGCTATCAATGTCTAGCCATTCTAGCTCTTCTTCGAGCGGTTCATGCAGGTCTTCATATTTGGGTTCGGTCATGTATTGAGCAAGCCAAGTTTTAAGTTGGTCTTTTTGATTTATTTTATCTTGAAGCATTTGGCTGAAGCGCTCAATGGCATCATCGTCTATTAATGCAGGGGTAGCTGATGCGTCTTTAAGTGCGGGGTCAGTATAGCGTTGATCATTCGTTAGCTCGGAAGCTAAGTGGTCAGTGAAGCCTTGTAATACTTCAGCTTCGCTGGGCGCTCTAAAGCCTATAGAGAAGGTCATGCAATCGTTAACCGCAACACCATGATGAGCATACGAGGGTGGTAAATAAAGCATGTCGCCTGGATTTAATACCCACTCGTGATCGGTTTGCATGCTTTTAAGTATTTTTACGGGAACGTCGTCTACGGTGGCGTCACTTTCACTGCACTTAGGGCCTACTTGCCATGTACGTTGCCCCATGCCTTGTACCAAGAAAACATCGTATAAGTCATAGTGAGGCCCCACGCTTCCGCCCTTGGGTGCAAAGCTCACCATTAGGTCGTCTTTACGCCAAGTAGGGATAAAACGGAATTGCTCTAGTAGGTCTGCAAACTCAGGAATCCATTGGTCTACGGCTTGTACCAATAAGGTCCAGTTTTCTTTGGGCAGTTCGGTGAAGTTTTCTTCGGTGAATGGGCCGTGCTTTACCTGCCAGGTTTGGTTACTGACGTCTTCTATAAGAATTCTGGACTCAACGTCTTCTTCCAGTGCCAGTCCAGCAATATCATCCGGATTAACAGGGGATTCAAAATCAGGAAAAGCGTTACGGATAAGTAATGGCTTTTTTTGCCAGTATTCGTTCAAAAATTCTTCGCAGCTTATGTCGCCCAATATATTCATTTTGTTATGTCTCGCGTTTGGCTTTTATTTAGGTGTGCGGCTGACTCATAGTGTAACGAGTATTTGGGGTGTTATTCAAATGTTGAGTCAGCACGGGTGTTTAAGGCTGCCAGGGTGGCAGCCTAATACGCCTGCAGGAAGCAGGCGTGAATGACTTAGATGGCTTTTGCTTGTTCTGTTGCGGTGCCGATGTACGTCGCCGGTGTAAGGGCTTTTAGAGCGTCCTTTTGAGCTTGTGGTAACTCAAGAGAGTCTACAAATTCAAGGGTCATCTCTTTCGTGATGGCCTTGCCGCGAGTAAAGGCTTTAAGCTTCTCGTATGGCTGTTCAATGCCAAAACGACGCATAACCGTTTGAATAGGCTCTGCCAATACTTCGTAGGCTTTATCTAGGTCAGCAGCGATGTTGGCTTCGTTTACTTCTAGCTTGCTAATGCCTTTTAGAGAAGACTGATAGGCAATTAGGCTGTAGCCAAGGCCAACACCCATGTTTCGCAATACAGTGGAGTCCGTAAGGTCGCGCTGCCAGCGTGAGATAGGCAGTTTTTGTGATAGGTGATTCATGATGGCGTTGGCCATGCCCAAATTACCTTCTGAGTTTTCAAAATCAATTGGGTTTACTTTATGAGGCATAGTAGACGAGCCTACTTCACCAGCAATAGTGCGCTGCTTAAAGTAACCATTAGAAATGTAGGCCCAGATGTCGCGGTCAAAATCGATTAGGATCGTATTGAAGCGTGCAATACCGTCAAAGAACTCAGCAATGTAATCGTGAGGTTCAATTTGTGTGGTGTACGGGTTGAACGTTAAGCCTAGATCAGTGATGAAGGACTGAGCGTGCTGCTCCCAGTCAACGTCAGGGTAGGCGGATACGTGGGCATTATAGTTACCCACGGCTCCGTTAATTTTACCCAGCATTTCAACTTCTTTAATCTGCTTGATTTGGCGACGTAAACGGGCAACTACGTTGGCCATTTCTTTGCCTAGTGTAGTTGGGGATGCTGTTTGTCCGTGGGTACGTGACAGCATTGGTAATGCGGCATTGGTGTGGGCCAGATCTGCAATGGCGGCAGTTACCTGCTCAAGGAAGGGTATTAAAACCTCATCTCGGCCTGCCGTAAGCATTAGCGCGTGTGATAGGTTGTTAATGTCTTCAGAAGTACAAGCAAAATGAACAAATTCAGTAATCTTTAAAAGCTCTGCATTGCCTTCAATCTTTTCTTTAATGAAGTATTCAACCGCTTTAACATCGTGGTTGGTGGTGGCTTCAATGGCTTTAATGCGGTTGGCGTCTTGCTCGCTAAAGTCACTTAGGATGGCTTCTAGAACGGAGTTGGCGTCTGCGCTAAAGGCTGGTATTTCTTGAAGTTGAGTGTGATTGGCTAAACTTTGTAGCCATCTTACTTCAACGATTACTCGATACTTAATTAAGCCAAATTCGCTAAAAATACCGCGTAAAGCAGTAGTTTTGCTGCCATAACGACCGTCAATTGGAGATACCGCGCTTAGTGCAGAAAGATCCATGAAACCCTCACTGGTGTGCTGTGCGTAAAATTTGGCGCAAATTATACAAGATTCTAGACCATTGATCAGTTAATACTGGATATTTGGGTCAAAGAGTTTCAACTTAGCCTCTATACCCTAGCCATCTGGGCAGCTAGAATGACCTTTTTTTACGGGTGGGTTATCTCAGTTGTCATATTTACACAAAGTTTGGTTAGTTAATCGCTCTGTAGCTTGGATGTTGGGACTGAACGTCCTGTTGTTAACCTTTATTAGTTTAAGTTTTACAGGGCACTTTCCTGTACCAACTAATGCACTTGATTGGTTGTATCAATTGCTTGTATTGCCTAGCGTTTGGGGTTTGTATGCATTGGTTGCGCTGCTGCTATTGATACCACTCAGTTTTATCCCTCGTATTCGTATGTTGCTGGTTTTATTTTGCGCCGTTATCGGTGGTACTCTGGCGGTCACCGTGTTTGTTGATGACTTTATCTATGAGATCTATAACTACCATATTAATTGGTTTTTTATAGAGGCGTACCTTGCTGATGAGGGCGGTGAATTTTTTGACATATCCTTTAAAACTTACCTGACATTTAATTTTATAGCTTTTTTAGTGTTGCTTGCAGAGCTTGGTTTTATTTGGCTGGTGCTTAAAAAATTAACGACTCGAGAAAAGTACCCGTTTGCGGGGCTGTTTTTTGGGCTGGCTGTATTTGTGATGGTGTTAGCCGCGAACGTTACTCATTCTTGGGCATACGCTAAAAACTACGCGCCTATCACATCAATGGATGCTCATATTCCATTTTATATTCCACTTCACTCACGCTCAATTGCCGAGAATTCATGGCTTACCAGTCTTGCCGGTGTACAGGGTGAATCTAAGGATGTGGCGCAAGCCAATATCTTTTATCCCAAAACACCAATGATGTGTGAGGGTGGCGATCGCTCACAACCCAATGTGATTATGGTGGTGCTGGAGAGTTGGCGTGGCGATATGTTTAATGCACAAGTTTCACCCAATGCGCATAAGTTGGCATCTGAATCCCTGTGGTTTAAAAATCACTTTTCCAGTGGCAGTGTGACCACCCGCGGGATATTTTCATTGATGTATGGGCTTGCGCCCACGTACATGGATAACATAGTGGCGAACAATGGAGCAGGTGGGCCGGTCTTGTTGAATCAGATGCAAGGCAAGGGTTATGAGTTTGGAATATTTCCAAGTGGTGACATTGCGCGTATGAAATTAGCGGATAGCAGCTTCTTACCGGTTAAGCCATATATTCAGCATGGTGAGGGCAAGGATACTATCGAGAAAGATTTAGACGTATTGGCAAAAATGACGAATATGGTTAAAGCATCGACCAAGCCATTTTTTGGTTTTATGTTTTTTAATTCCAGTCATCATCAATATTATTACCCTGAGAAATTTACAAAATTTACCCCTTTTAAATCACCGAGCATTATTGATTACAAGCAAGGTAAAAACCCCGAGCCTTACTTGAATCATTATAAAAACAGTTTGTATTTTGTGGACTCGCTCATTGGTGAGCTCATTAATACATTGAAGGAAGAGGGTAAGTGGCAAAACACCATTTTAGTTGTTACCTCTGACCATGGTGAAGAGTTCGCCGATACTCGTGCCACAAGATTTGGGCATGGTAGTAACTTTACGCGATTTCAAACTCATGTGCCGCTTGTGATTCATTGGCCAGGTAAAACTGCAAAAACGTTTGATCATAGAACCGCCAGCATTGATGTGGCGCCTACACTTTTGCAGGATGCTTTAGGCTGTAAAAATGAAATGCAAGATTACGCCAGTGGTGAAAGTCTGTTTAATTTAGAATCTAGGCCTATGCAGATCATGGCCAGTTATTATAATTATGCTTTTGTAACCCCCGAGGGAAGTTTTGTTCAGAACCCTATCGGCCTACTTGAGAGTAAAGATAATCTAGATAACCCTGCACCCAATTTAACCTTAGATCCCAAGTTGGCATTTTCAGCCTTGCAAAAAATGAAATGGTTTTACACTAAACCTGCTGAAGATAAGTTGGGGGAATAGTAGTCAATATTCAAACCCTACTCTAAATGCAGTAGGGCTTCTTTACAGGCTTTATTTAATTTATTGCGATTGAATAGCAGTTGCCAGCGTCGACCACCTGTTTGGCGCCAAAGTATGGCTGAGCGAATGGCGCATAGTAAAAGGGCTCTCACTTTATGGGCTGTCTGTGGGTTTCTAAGGTGTTCTGAGTTACCCGTGACATGTATGCGAAAGCGAAACGTACTGACGGTTTCTTGATAAAGCCCTGATAGATTTCCAATAAGATTTTCATGGCTACTGTGAAAATGCTCTAGCTGTCGCTTGGCTTTGTCTATGCCGGTGCCAATGCTGTTAAGCATGGTTTTGTTTTTTCTTATTTTGCTTTCAAGATGCAATATGCCTAGTGCATAGCGCATAACATCTGGACTTGATCCTGTTCTGGATTTTCCGTCGGTTAAAAAACGTACTTCTTGAAAGCCCAGCTTTAGGTTGTCGGTACTGCCGCCAAATACGTCGGTAATATGTTTGGGGTCGGTAGCAAAAAGGCTTTCAATACAGGTTTTTAAATCCTGATCATTAACGTTGCCGGTTTTTGCTAATTGCTCCACTAAGTGAGCTGCTTGAAATAACCCTGCAAGAGCGATGCTTTGATTTTTTACGCTTTTATTACTCATAGCTACACTCTGTTAAATCTTTGTATATGTCGTCAATGACGCCGCCACCTAAACATACTTCGCCATCATAAAAGACAGCGGATTGCCCCGGGGTGGCTGCTCTTTGCGGCTCATCAAATACAACGTAATATTTGCCCTTCTTTTGATGAACAGTGCACGCTTGGTCGCTTTGACGGTAGCGCACTTTTGCTACGCATTTATAGGGAAAGGCGGCAGGCGCTGAATTGATCCAGAATATGTCATTACAGCTAAGAGCTTGTGAGAAAAGTAGCTCATGCTGTGCCCCTTGACCAATGATTAATACATTACGTTTTAGATCTTTGGCCACCACGTACCACGGCGCTGCGCCATGATTTTTGGTGCCCCCGATGCCGATGCCTTGACGCTGTCCTAATGTGTAATACATTAAGCCTTGATGATCGCCTATTAAATCACCTTCGGCGGTTTCAATTTTACCTGGCTGTGCAGGTAGGTATTTTTGTAGAAAGTCTTTAAAGCGACGCTCCCCGATAAAGCAAATTCCTGTACTGTCTTTTTTCTTGGCAGTGGCTAAACCTTGCTCAAGTGCAATGCGGCGCACCTCTGGCTTTTCTAGTTCGCCAACCGGAAAAAGGGTTTGCCCTATTTCTTTTTCGCCAACAGCATGTAAAAAATAACTTTGATCTTTGTTGCCGTCTAGGCCGCGTAATAATTCACTCTTACCATCAGTGTCTTTGCGCCTAACATAGTGCCCGGTGGCGATGTAATCGGCGCCTAACACTTTGGCGTATTCTAAAAATGCTTTAAATTTGATTTCGCGATTACATAAAATGTCGGGGTTAGGTGTACGGCCCGCTTTATATTCTTCTATGAAATGTTCAAAGACATTGTCCCAGTATTCCGACGCGAAGTTTGCGGTATGTAATTTAATGCCCAGTTTGTCACTTACGGCTTGGGCATCCGCTAAATCTTCTTTGGCGGTACAATATTCGGTATCGTCGTCCTCTTCCCAGTTCTTCATGAACAAGCCTTCTACCTGATAGCCCTGTTCTAGCAATAGGTGAGCAGAGACAGAGGAGTCTACGCCGCCTGACATGCCAACGATGACGCTGATTGAGTGGTTGTCTTTAGTCATTTGGGTGCTCATAAATCAATTCTAATGGGTAGTGTTGG
>JAPYOO010000558.1 GCA_029938135.1 Bermanella sp.
TTTACCAGCTGTCTTTGTATTGTAGTGCTCTCCTAATGACATTTTATCCTTTTAAATAGTCTCTACCAAAGCGCTTCAGGGTTTTATATCTTTGCGCAATCCAATTTATTTTGTCCCGGCACTACACCCGCCATCACCGTTTTTTGATAGCCAGTGCCATTGTACGCCTGTTCAAATATGGCCTGTTGGTAACTGCACAAACCATCATCGCGTTTCATGGTAATAACCCCCTGTATGCGCCGGCCTGTTTGAATGCCGGTGACTTTATGCCTTAAAATGCTCCAGTCGCGACTGGTGATGTAAACGTACTGAAGCTGTTCTTTCCAGCGATAGCTATTGGCCCAGTCTTGTGCGGCGGTTAAGGCACTTTGATCTAAATTGGTATCATCCATTCCTTTTGCGGGTAGTGTATTGTTAGCGGTACGCTTAAGATCTTCTTTTTTGTGGCGTGCTGTAACCGCCGCTTTTGCTTTAACAGCATACGTTTTCAATATGTTTTCAACATTGGTTTGTGCCGTTTTATCTTGGCTAATTTGGCGCATGGCCGTTTTGTCTTGGCCCAAAACATTATAGCTACTGTGCTTCTCCCAAAGCTGCTTCCCTAACTGTGCACTGGCTACCCATAACACACCCTGATCTTGCTCAATCAAGAAACGTCCCATGTGGCCCATTTCATACACCGGTTTTCCAATCGCCTCACTTAGCTCAGCCTCATACAGGTACACGCTAGACGTACAACTACGGCAATTCATGCCCAGTAGGGTGATTTGTTTATTATTATCAAGTGTAATATCAATTTGATCATACTGTTTACTGCCCACTGTTTGGCGTACCGCTGCGTAGTACGTACCACTACCACCGGTCACTTCAAATTTGGCAACCCCCTCGCCCGTCATTAAACGCTTAGATTCGGCCAGTGCAAATTGTTTACCAGCATCCAAACTGATGGTTGGTGTGCCCTGTTTACTATAAACGTTGGCGTAACTAAGGGTACTCCAAACTTTTTTGCCTAACGGACCATCGGCCATTACCGCCACAAAGGTATTTTCATCGTACGCGAAAATATAAATCCCCATAGAGTTATAAAATACAGGGCGGCCTAATTCTTTACTTGCCTCATCTTGCATTTTATAACCGGCCCCAGGGCAGCGTGCACACGCGCTGGTTGCTAGCATTTTTTGGCCATTCAACTCGCCAAATTCAACTTTAAGTTTTTGGGTTTGGCCTGCTGCACTGCGCTCGGGTATGGCTAGTTGGTATACGCCATTCACGGCTTGGGGGGTAAGCTCAAAAGCGTGACCTGGCAAAATTGTAAATACAGCGCAGATGAACATTAAATGCTTGATGATAGCTTTGTGCATGAAAGCTTCTTCCTTGAGGGTGAGTAGTCGGTATTTATGTTTTACACCTTACTAATAATAGTCACACAGTTAGAATTACAACAGGTTTATGCGTT
>JAPYOO010000559.1 GCA_029938135.1 Bermanella sp.
CCCACCGGCCCCATGTTATACATGATTTTATAATCCCCTTTAAACAGGGCCTTATTGCCACCAATTTCATAACCTATGGCTTCATGTGGAGCATGCACGGTTTTTTCTTTACCTTGCAACACCGGCAACATGGTTTTGCCAATGATGGCTTTTACTTGTTTACCGCCATAGCGATCACCTGCCGGTTTCACTCCGGTGATGTCCAATATGGTGGGAGCAATGTCGGTCACATAAGTGAAGGCTTTATTATAGTTAAAGACTTCAGAATTTTTATTACTGGCAATGGATGGGCCAGAAATAATAAGCGGCACCCGCATGCCCCCTTCCCCTGCGTAAAATTTATAATACGAAAGGGGCGCGGCTGCGGCACTGGCAAAGCTTGGGCCAATGGAATTAAAACTGCCTTTTTCACCCAGGGTTTCATAGTCGTTTTCATAATCTTGCAGCCCTAAGGCAAACTTGGTTATTGCGCTTTCTGGGTTATCGTTACCACTGGCTTCGCTGCCGTTGTCTGAAGTGACTATGAATACCGTGTTGTCGTATTGGCCGCTGCTTTTTAGATAAGCCACTAAGCGCCCTATATTATAATCCATGGCCTCAACCATGCCGGCGTACACTGCCATGCGTTTTGCGTGATAGCGTTTTTCTTGTTCACTAAAACTGTCCCACTGGGCGCTGGTATCCATGGTTATCATTTTGCTGTTATTTGGCACTATGCCCAACTCTTTTGCCCTTTGCTGTCTTAGCTTGCGTAACTCACTCCAGCCGCCGTTATACATTTGCAGGTAACGCTGGGTGAATTCTTTTGGCGCTTGTACCGGTAAGTGCACCGCTAAAAAAGGCACATACGCAAAAAACGGTTTGCCGTCGTTAGCATTTGAATCAATAAATTTTATGGTTTTATCAATGAGTAATTCTGACGAATAAAAATCTTCAGGCATCACCGCCTCTTGGCCGTTTTCGGTCCAGTTGGCTTTTTTATAGATGGGCAAATACGGTTTGGCTTGCCAGTTATCTGAGCCGGTATCGGCCATGGCCAGGGTATGCTCAAAACCACGACTAAATGGCAGTAATTCGGGGGTTTTTCCTAAATGCCATTTACCGGCCATGTAAGTATGGTACCCCGCGTCGTATAACAGGCTGGCCACCGTGACCACGTTATGGGAAAGCACCCCTTGATAGTTGTCTTGTTTTTTTTGTTGCGCCGGAATGGCTTCTGGAATGTTGGGCACGCCATTCATGTGGCTGTCTACTCCGGTTAATATCATGGAGCGCGACGGTGCACAGCTGGCGGCGGTATGGTAGTTGGTAAAACTTACCCCTTGGCTTGCTAACGCATTAATAGACGGGGTATTAATCTCGCCGCCATAGGGCTGGGTATCAGAAAACCCTAGATCGTCTGCCAGTATTAACACCACATTGGGTGGCTGCGCAGCCCATGCAGATGCTTGTGCC
>JAPYOO010000560.1 GCA_029938135.1 Bermanella sp.
TGCAATTCGGTCTGCCAAGGTCATGGCTTCCACTTGGTCGTGGGTCACGTAAACAATGGTAGTGCCTAGACGCTTATGCAGCTTTTTGATTTCGGTGCGCATTTCTACCCGCAACTTGGCATCTAAGTTGGACAGGGGTTCGTCAAACAAAAATACTCGCGGATCACGGGCTAAAGCGCGGCCCATGGCTACACGTTGCCGCTGGCCACCAGACAGCTGACTCGGTTTGCGGTCTAATAAATGTTCGATTTGTAACAGTTTGGCCACTTTGGCTACGGTGGTTTCAATTTCGGCTTTGGGCAGCTTGCGCATTTCTAGGCCAAAACTGATATTGCGTGACACGCTCATGGTGGGGTACAAAGCGTAGGACTGAAACACCATAGCAATGTCCCGCTCCTTAGGGCTTAAGTCAGTCACATTGTCGCCATCAATGAGGATGTCACCACTGGTCACCTCCTCCAAACCTGCAATGCTGTTCATTAAGGTGGATTTGCCACACCCAGACGGTCCCACTAAGATGAGAAATTCGCCATCTTTAATGTCTAAATCAATACCCTTGAGTACTTCTGTGTCACCAAACGACTTGGTGAGTTGCTGTATTTGTATAGAACCCATAGCGGTTTCTTTTCCTTTGTCTAAATCTGTTTATTAGCCTTTAACGGCACCCGCGGTTAAACCGCGTACAAAATATTTACCTGCGACTAAATAAACTACTAAAGTTGGTAAGGCGGCAATGATGGCGGCCGCCATGTCCACGTTATATTCTTTGCCGCCCATGGTGGTGTTCACTAGGTTGTTTAGCGCGACTGTTATTGGCTGAGTACCCGGGCCGGAATAGACCACTCCAAACAGGAAGTCATTCCATATTTGAGTAAATTGCCAAATTACACTGACCACTACAATAGGCGTAGATAGGGGCAGGAATATATGCCTAAAAATGGCAAAAAATCCTGCACCATCCAAACGCGCAGCACGCACCAATTCAGCCGGAATACCAACGTAATAATTGCGGAAAAACAAGGTGGTGAAGGCCAAACCATAAATCACATGCACCAATACCAAACCCGATACAGTGTTGGCTAAACCTAACCATGCCAACAACTTAGCCATAGGTAATAAAATCACCTGGAAGGGAATAAAACAGCCAAACAGTAACGCCCCAAAGAGGAAATTACTGCCGGCAAAACGCCATTGAGACAAGACATAGCCGTTTAAGGCACCAATGGCGGTGGAGATGATCAGGGCGGGCAACACAATACGCATGCTGTTCCAAAAATACGGTGCTAAGCCATAACAGTCGCCGCCGGTACAGGCACTACTCCAAGCTTTGGACCATGCACTGCCATTGAGGCTTGTAGGTAAGGCCAAAATGTTACCACTGCGGATTTGCTCTATGTCTTTAAATGACGTGGTGAGCATGACGTACAAAGGTGCCAAATACACCAATGCA
>JAPYOO010000016.1:0-6747 GCA_029938135.1 Bermanella sp.
CAACACTACCCGCTCGCAACTGGAAAACTTAGCCTTACAAAAAGCTAACATAGCTAGCCTTAGAGCCAAATATTTTACCCCCAACACCTATCAAGCCTTCTATAGTCAAGAAGAACGTTACGATGAATTTATGCTTGCGCAACTATCTATCCAACAAAATTCTGAACTAGACGCCCTGCAAAAAAGCCAGCAACTAAATGCTCTGGCCGACGAGCTGCCCGAAGACATAAAGCGTGTTAGGCAAACCGTGAGCCGCCACGCAGATCTTTATCAAGACGCCCAAGACATGCGTAACAATGGCGCCAGCAATGAAGACATTTATCAACTTCGGGCAAGTTCCCTAGGAGACGATGCCGCCATAGCACTGGCCGAACTGGACCTGAAACGCAGCCAGTGGCAGCAACGATTAAGCCAATACGCCCAACAACGAGATGACATTTTAAACTCGGGCTTAAGTGGCGACGACAGTCAAATGGCCATAGACTCACTCATCAGTCAAAATTTCTCGCAACCAGAGAGCATCCGCGTCAAGGCACTCGATCATACCCTTTAAGTTCGCAGTTAAGAGCAGCCCATAGCTTTTGGCGGCTGCTTATTAATTATCACTATCCTTGCTTTCCCCTCCATGACAAACGACACTGAATAATTGCAATATTCAGCTGTTATCACGGTTTTAATTAGGGAAAGATATGGATTGTAACCAGGCGCAACAGTATTTAAGCCAGAAACCCGAGGCCCAGCTGTGTTACCCATTTGATCCTGACGTGATGGTGTTCAAGGTAAAAAACAAGATGTTCGCCCTTATCTCCCCAAATGGCGGAAAGAACCCCAATCAACTACCGCAAATGAACCTTAAATGCGACCCTGATCAAGCACAAGAGTTACGCGATGTATTTGAAGCGGTAAAACCGGGCTATCACATGAATAAACGCCATTGGAATACGATCATATTGGACGGCACCATTCCTAGCTCTGAGATCGAACGAATGATCGATCATTCTTACACTTTAGTGGTAAAAGGCCTCAGAAAAGCCGAATTAAATGAACTGTTGCTTCACTATCCTGAAGAAGTGCTCTTTGCACAGTAACAGACCATTCACACAGTCCGTTGAGTGCTTTAAAATAGCAGTAATCTATATTCAGCATTTAGGGCTAGAACATGGCGTCACTTCAAGATCAACTGCTCAAAGCAGGCCTAGTAAATAAGAAAAAAGCCAAAATGGCTGAACGCACCAAACAAAAGGTCGCGAAACAAATACGTAAGGGTGAGGACGTAGTAGATGAAGCTAAGAGTGGTGCTGAGTCTGCACGCTTGGCCAAACTAGCAAAAGACAAGCAGTTAAACGAAAAGATAAAGGCTGATGCTCATAATAAAGCCTTACAAGCACAAATCATTCAGCTTATTAAAAGTAACGAACTTGACCGAAAATACGGTGATATTGACTACAATTTCACCGACGGCACTAAGGTTAAACGCATTCAAGTCGACAGCCTTATGCAACACCAATTAAGCCGCGGCATGCTCGCCATCGCTAAAATCAGCACCACCTACTTTGTATTACCCGCCATTGTGGCCGATAAAATACGCGAACGCGATGAACGCTCTATTGTCTATCAAGCCGATTTAACCGAGCTTGAGCCCACCGGTGAAGATGATCCATACGCAGACTACCAAATTCCTGACGACCTTATGTGGTAGTGACTGCTGTACCCGCTTAAGCTGAGTGCGTCAATAAAACATATAGAATCAAGTGTGTCATGGTTAAGCCGCCATGCACTTGATCCCCTATCATTACTCCCACGTCGTTATTAACCGTTTAAATACCCTAAAAAAAATTTTCAAGTAACTCTCTGGCAGGATGCACTCCGTCAACTAACCTTAAATCGTAATGTATCTTAAAATTTAATTCCGGATATAAACGCTCCTATGCCAGAAGCATTAAAAAAAGTACTGATTATTGATGATGACTCCACTTCACAAAAGTTCATCAGCAGAGCTATAAATGACAGCTATGACGTTGATACCGCTTCAGATGGTGAACTAGGCATCCTTAAAGTATTTGAGTGGCTACCAGATGTAATATTGCTTGATGTGGAAATGCCGGGTAAAAATGGTTACGAAGTATGTGAACAACTAAAAATTGATCCTAAAACGCAACACATACCCATTATTTTTGTATCAGGAAACAGCTCATTGCGTGAACGGCTTATTGGTTATGAAATGGGCGGCGATGACTACCTGGTTAAACCTTGTGAAAAAGAACTGATTAAAGCCAAAGTTGATTACATCTGCGCTCAGTTTGAAGCCAAAAAACAACTGGGCGAACAAGCTAATAGCGCCCATAGGGTGGCTGAAGACGCCATACAAAGCAGTGCAGAGATTGGCCGAGCCATACGCTTTGTAGAAAAATCTTATGCAGTCCCCACATTTGACCTACTAGCTAAAAGCATATTTATAACCATGGCCGAGCTTGGTTTAAACACATCTGTAATGTTCCTATCAAATCAAGGCAACATATTTTACTCCCATAACCAAAAAGAAATCTCCCCCTTAGAACAAGACTTATTAGAGCTCACTCAAGACAAAGGGCGTTTTTATGATTTTGGTTGTCGTACTATTTGCAATTTTCGCCAAGTATCTGTGCTCATCAAAAATATGCCGCTAGATGACCGAGAGCGCTATGGCCGCCTAAAGGATACTGTGCCCTTTATTTTAGGCGCTACCGATGAAAAAATTCGGTCACTAGATACTCATGACAGTTTATTAAAACAAGCGGGATCACTCACTTCTACCACCGATGCCATACGGCTAACGCTCGATAACATCAGCCGGAGCGCCAGTATGAGCCAAGACAAAATAAACGATACTATGCGCACCACAATGCAAGATTTAGATCACATGCTGCCCAGCATGGGCTTGGACGAAGACCAAGAGAAGTCCATCATGGGGCGTTTAGACCGCACGTTTATGGAGACGGTTGCTAACCTTGATATCGGTATGGAACTGAAAGACTCACTATCTGGCATTGTGCGTTTATTGACTCACTTGGTTTCCCAACAAAAAATTATGATCTCCAATGCCATTGCCACCCCTGAATTAGTTGAGATAGAAGCTGGTGAGAGTGAAGTAATTGGAGATGATGTGGAGTTATTTTGAAACCTTAACAAGTGGACACGCAAGCAGTACGTTACTTGACCTGTACGCTTCACTGAGTTAAAAATAGCTTTGCACACATATACTCATGATAAGGGATCCATCAAATGAAAACGTTATCGTTACTGAGCTTAGTATTAATAATGACTGGCTGCGCGGCTCCAGCCACTATGAATGAAAAACCTGCACCACAATCCACTGAACGCTCCGATCGCGCCCATGACGATTTAGATAAAGAGATGAATAAATAGCCGTAATTTCTAACACCTCACTGATAATGCAAATATTAAACGCCCTAAACGCAAAAAACCGGATAAATATCCGGTTTTTTAAGTGACACAGCAGCCTTATTTTTTACCGCTTACCTCTTGCGATTTTAAGTACTCTTCGTAAGTACCATGGAAATCGTTAACACCATCTTCAGTAATTTCGATGATGCGTGTGGCGATAGACGATACAAATTGACGGTCATGAGACACAAACAACAAAGTACCTTCGTAGTTTTCCAAGGCCAGGTTTAACGCTTCTATAGATTCCATATCCATGTGGTTGGTAGGTTCATCCAATAACAATACATTTGGAAATTGCATCATCATTTTTCCGAACAACATGCGACCTTGTTCACCACCCGAAATAACTTTCACTGACTTTTTAATATCACTGGCACTAAACAACATGCGGCCCAGCTGACCACGAATCACTTGCTCGTCATCCCCTTCGCTTTTCCACTGGTCCATCCAGTCATAAAGGTTTAGGTCGTCTTCAAAGTCACTTGAGTGATTTTGTGCGTAGTAAGCTATATTTGCGTTCTCAGACCACTTAATAGTGCCTTTATTCTGCTCCATTTTACCGGCCAAGGTTTCCAGCATAGTGGTTTTACCAATACCGTTTTGACCAATAATGGCAATGCGCTCACCCACTTCCACCATCATATTAATGTCTTTAAATAAGACATTAGCATCATAACCTTGCTCTAGGTTTTCGATCACCAAGGCATTACGGAATAATTTCTTTTCTTGCTCAAAACGAATAAACGGTGACTGACGCGAAGACACCTTCACTTCATCAAGTTGTATTTTATCAATTTGCTTAGCACGAGAAGTAGCCTGCTTGGCTTTTGAAGCGTTGGCCGAGAAACGACTTACAAACGATTTCAATTCGGTGATTTGCGCTTTTTTCTTGGCGTTGTTGGCCAATAGCTGATCACGTTTTTGTGTGGCAGCGGTCATGTATTCATCGTAGTTACCTGGGAATACACGCAGTTCGCCGTAATCCAGATCCGCCATATGAGTACATATACTGTTTAAAAAGTGCCTGTCGTGAGAAATAATAACCATAGTGCAGTTACGTTGCTCTAATACACCTTCTAACCAACGGATGGCGCCAATGTCCAAGTTGTTGGTAGGCTCATCAAGTAACATAATATCGGGCTCAGAAAACAACACCTGTGCCAGCAGAACACGTAACTTCCAACCCGGCGCTACTGCACTCATTAAGCCATAATGCTGCTCTATAGGGATTTCTAGGCCCAGCAGTAGCTCACCTGCACGTGCTTCAGCACTGTAGCCGTCCATCTCGGCAAATTCTGTTTCTAGATCAGCTACTTTCATGCCGTCTTCTTCGGTCATGTCTGGGTTCGCATAAATCGCGTCACGCTCAGCCTTCACTTTCCATAACTCGGCATGTCCCATTAAAACAGTGTCGATTACACTGTATTCTTCGTAAGCAAACTGATCCTGATTCAGCTTGGCCATACGTTCATTAGAATCTAATGAAATAGTGCCGCTTGATTGCTCAAGCTCGCCACTTAAGATTTTCATGAATGTTGACTTACCACAGCCATTGGCTCCGATTAAGCCGTAGCGGTTACCATCACCGAATTTTACCGAAATATCTTCAAAAAGGGGCTTATCCCCGAATTGCATGGTGATGTTAGCGGTTGAGATCAAGAGGCGTACCTATAATTGAAATATGGAAAAAATGGTGCCGTAGAGTACAATTTGTTGGCAATTTGAGCAATATATAACTGTAATTAAACCCTACAAACTCTCTTTTTCACCAGCATTTGCATTGATCAAGAGTGACAACTTCAATCAAGCGCTAGATTTTGTAATAAAAAATCGCTAAACACTTGATTTTTCAAAGATTTAGCATTATTTCTATGACTATGAGCCAATACCATAAAGGGAAATGTCATGATAAAAGTTATTATTGAACGTAATCTTGCTGACGGCCTTGAAAGCAATTACAAAGAAGCCATTCGCAGCACTCTGAAAGCGGTATTAGAGGCTCCAGGTTACATATCAAGTGAATCGCTAACCGACATCAAAAGTACCAGTCACAAACTCATCATTACTAACTGGACTACCCTTAAAGATTGGGAAGTATGGTATTCATCCGCTGAGCGCAAACAAGCCATTGGTGAAATAGCCGCGATATTACAAGGCACCGAGAAAATCACCATTACCGAAGTACGCTAATATTATTAATAATGGCTCAATGAATGACTCAATTGATGGAACAGTCTCGATACTTGCAAGGGACTGAAAAGTCACGATCACTGACGTGCGATAGCAAGGATAATTCATCTTTGCGTAGTCACTCAAAATGAGGCCTTTTTCATTGTTACCGCCATCATTAAGCTTTATCATCCTGCTTCCTAATTTCACATGATATTTACTAATGGCAGGGTTAAGACACACGATGTCCGTTTATAAAGAACCCACCGTCGGACTTGCTTCTGCCCGAGCCATCATTGATTACTTTCAGCACTTCAACATGGACACCGCTCAGCTAGCAGCCGAGCTCAATGTTGACGAAGCCATGCTCATCGAGGAAGACCAACGCCTGCCCTTAAGTATTTACCAGGAAATATGGCAGCTAGCCCTAGAAAAAAGTCAAACCCCAGAACTAGGACTGTGCATCGCCCAAGAAGATGGCATTGAAGATTTAGGCCTAGTCGCCCATGTGGTATACAACAGCGCGACTTTAGGAGAAGGCGTTAGACAGTACGTGCGCCTTTTTAGCGTGGTCAATGAAGCCTTTGAGCTTGAGTTTGAAGAAAACAATCAACAGGGAACCTTAAAGTTCATCAATAAGTTTCCTAATTGCTACAACATATCCGATATGGAACGGACCTTGGCCATTGCTGTTAATCGCACCACAAAAGCAATCGGCATTGGTAATATGGTTCATGCAGTACACTTTCAGCACAGTAAACCGGCCTACGCCAAGAAATACCAAGAGCTTTTCAATTGCAAAGTATTGTTTGATCAACCATGTTGCGAAGTCATCTTTGACTCTCGCATGCTGGCGCTTAAACCTAAACGCCGCAATCCACATATGCGCGCAGCCACCCTTAGTTACGCCAACCAAGTCATGTCGCGATTATTTAAACGTAGCATTAGCCATAAAGTGAAGCGACTGATCGAGAAACATATTGGCGATGGCACCTTTGATGCCGAGCAAGCATCTAATCAATTAAATATGAGCCGTCAGACCCTCTACAGGAAACTTAAAAATGATGGCGCCTCTTACAGCGAATTGGTTGATCAAGTTAGACAAGACAAAGCTTTTTACATGCTAAAACAATC
>JAPYOO010000016.1:6847-38831 GCA_029938135.1 Bermanella sp.
GCGAATTGGTTGATCAAGTTAGACAAGACAAAGCTTTTTACATGCTAAAACAATCCGCCATGCCGTTAACGGTAATAGCCTATGATTTAGGGTTTTCTGAATTAAGCGCTTTTACACGGGCATTTAAACGTTGGACAGGAAAAAATCCAGCTGAATATCGTAAGCAGCTATTAAGACCAAAAGAATAGAAATAGAAATAGAAATGGAAATGGAAATGGAAATGGAAATGGAAATGGAAATTTGTGTGAAGCAGGAACATCAGGTCAAGCGGTGAAGAATCAACATAGTTAAATCCCCGAACACCACCGCTCAACTCCGAATAGGGTTACGCTGCTTCTTGAGCAGTTACAAAGTCAAGAATATCTTGTACTTTGCGAATTTTTTCAGCGCTATCATCGTCGATTTCACAATCAAACTTCTCTTCAAGCGCCATTAACAATTCAACGGTATCTAAAGAATCGGCGCCTAGGTCATCAATGAAATCAGACTCTGCTTTCACATCGGCCGCTTCAACACCTAACTGCTCAACAACAACTTCAATTATTTTCTGTAATACATCAGACATATTATATCTCCTAAAAAAATTTAAATTTAGCCGGCTTT
Source organism: Bermanella sp. (assembly GCA_029938135.1). Lineage (GTDB taxonomy): Bacteria > Pseudomonadota > Gammaproteobacteria > Pseudomonadales > Oceanobacteraceae > Bermanella. The sequence continues at coordinate 7,451 of JAPYOO010000016.1, forward strand.
TTGATAAGACAATTCTGAAAAATCGTGAATTGCCGGCGGGGTTAATGGATCCGGTTTCTGCTCATAGTTTATAAAATCATGAGCAAAGCCAAATTGCTGTAAGAATTTCTGCTTAAAATGTTTAATACCCACTAGATCGCAAAAATTAGATTGATTCAATTGTGCATAAACAGCCTTAACAGCTTGCTGAACATTTGCATTGCACTCTAGATCGTCCACTCGCAAATACTGTTCGGGTTTTCTGGACTTGTTAAACAAGCCTTCTTTAAATAAGCGATTAACCTGTTGCAAGGCGTTTTCACATTGTCCAAATTTTTTCTGTTGCTGCTCTAATACCGACATATACAAAGGCATACCAGGGATAACCGAACTAGAAGGCGTTACCAAAGCTTGCAACACCCCAATACTGGCCTGACCGCCCATGCTAACCAAAGCATTGTCTAACGCGATCGCGGTTTCATGCAAATGCGCCTTGGCACAGCCCAGTGTGCCTCGACCATAAATAGACTGAGTCTGTTCAGGCCCCATATAACTATAAGCCACTGTTTTAAAGTTTTCGGCCAATACACCTGCCTTTTTTAAACGCAACACCCACTCTTGCCAATCTTCACCACCCATTACTTTAACGGTGGCATCAACTTCATCTTGGCTGGCTGTTTCGATGACAAGCTCACGTAGCTCTTCTTCAAACACATCTAACGTGTGGCCTTGGAAATTCTCATCTATAGGCTTAATCGCACTTAAATATTCAGCCACACCTTTAATGTTTCGCTTTGGAGCTGCAAGACTGTATACCAACACATCAATTTTTTTATCGTTTTGCTGCAGCTTTTGTATTACCCAGTCTTTAGCATTTTTTTGAAATGCATCTTGATTAGTACTTAAGGCCATTTTATTTGCACGCCTAGCATAATATTCAAATGCTTGGTTATTGTACCAACCGGCACTGCCATATTTATGTGCTTGAGCTGCACGCTCGCTATAAACACCAATTGTGTCCATACCAGCCGAAAAAGTTAAGGCTAAACGTGATGCAAGGCCAATACCTGAACTTGCCCCCACGACTAACGCCGTTTGATTTTTACCTGTTTTAATGGGTGCATCCAGTGCATCCAACATTTGATCGTATACATTATAAAAACAGCCAACCGGATGAGCGTTTGTACAGATATTATTTTTTATTCTTGGACGATACATTTAATACTCCCGTCTGGTTAAACGTCATTAATTTATCAATTAGTCTTTTCGACAGTGAAATAAAATAAAAACGGCTGGTCATTCAATGCATCTACTATAGAAGATGTGCAAAGCGACACTTGACTCTGGGTATCAATGATTTGATTGGGCGTGACAAGCATGCGATTTTCATCACATGCTTGTTAAGGGGGAGATTTACATTACATACTTATTAAAGGGTTAGATTAATAGATGCGACGAATGTGACCGGTGATCTCCTCTCGATCGTGATACAAGTGCTTAAACGACATTTCTACTTTGTATCCAGATTTATCAATAATCTCATTCATAAGTTCGATACATTTCTGAACCTCATGAAAGCGCTTTTTCATGGGTAGCTTTAAATTAAAGATAGTTTCACTGCACCAATCGTTGGCGATCCATTGCGCCATGCGCTCAGCAACCTTAATAGGGCTTTCGGCCATATCGCATACCATCCAGTGCGCCTTTTTACTGGGGCTAAATTTAAAACCGTCAACTTCGTGATGTGTGACTTGCCCCGTCTCCATTAAATCACCCTTCATAGGGCCATTATCGATGGCTTCCACCATCATTGAGCGTTTAACTAATTGCCACGTCCAGCCACCAGGAGCCGCACCTAAGTCTACCGCACGCATTCCAGCGCTAAGCCGTTCGCCCCACTGACGCTTAGGAATAAACCAATGCCAAGCCTCTTCTAGCTTAAGGGTTGAGCGACTAGGGGCATCTTTAGGAGATTTAAGATGCAATATTCCGTCAGGCCATTTACACGCGTTGTCGGTAAAATGGTAACCCACCAATATTTCATTATCCCCAACAAACATAACCATTAAACGGGGGATTTTATGACTGCGCTTAGCACTTAGACGGTTACTTTTACGTAAACTTGATGCCAATGGCGCCGTTAATGTTTTACATATTCGACTAAGGGCTTTGCCGTCATTGGTGTCCGCATGAACAATCTCAACCTCACCACAATGGGGTATGCCATCCATCTCTTGAGAAATAGCCGCCACTCGGTCTTCACCCGTAAGATGCACTACATCACCACATACGAACCATTGGCGCGCAAAAATAAGGTTGCGAAACCGTACGTGCTCGACCAACTGCTTTAGCTGATGATCTTCGGCTACAAAGCTTACCCAAGCTTGATCCGTTTTGGTTTTACAATAACCAAAACAACCCGCTTGTGCGGCTAAATCCTGTATCTCAGCAGCTGTTTCAGCCTCAAAGCCCTGCCGACACAGCAGCACTAATTGTGTCATTGCCATATTTATCTATTCCAATCTCGTTTAGTGGCCAGATTTATTGGTCACGTATGTAATTTATAAGCACTTCTTTACAAACTGCGCACACGCCTTTATTGCAGTTTCTATATGCTCGTCGTGTTTAAAACCGCTTTTCACTCTTGGCTTAAAGTCATGATTACCATCCTCTAACCAATCTATGGTGATTGATTCTGGCAAGCTTAAAGCCGTTACTAATTCTTTATCACCCAAAGCATCACGTGTGCCTTGTACGATGCTCATAGGCACCGCTATGTCGGGTAAATGCGCAGTACGAAGCTTTTCGGGTTTACCTTGCGGGTGAAAAGGATACCCCAGCGCCATAACCCCTTTAATGTACTTATGATCCGGCGCCAGTGCGGCCAATATACTGGCCATACGCCCGCCCATAGACTTACCCACCAATACACAAGGCTCGGCTACTTCTGCTATTACCTGTTCAAAACACGATATTAATTCAGGCTGACGATTAGGGGGACGCTTTTTACCATTTAATCTGCGCTCTTGCATATAGGGAAATTCAAATCTAACCACTTTTATCCCTTGCAAGGCCAAACCGGCGCTAAACGCCTCCATAAACGCACTGTCCATAGGCGCTCCAGCTCCATGGGCAAAGATACACGTGTAGCGCTCCTGCTCACCGTTTATTTTCTTGTGCATTCTCATGCCTACTTAAAAAGCGGCAGTGTAATCTACCCACGCATAATTACCAATTGCTGCTTTTTTAAACAACTGGCGGTATCACTGCTAGACTTAAAATCATATTTAGCAATTGGCATTTGTACGTTTAAGCGACAAAACAGCTAACTTACTGTTAAGAAAGAAAAAAGGTTGATGTGTATCAGCCTTTACTCATTGCTTTTATAGAGTTCTTTCTTGATAATTGCGCCGATTTTTTAACTTGCTGCTAATGGAACCTAATACATGAGCACTGCTATCGAGCAACCGAACTACAATTATAAGGTGGTAAAGTACTTTGCCATCATGGCCGTGGTGTGGGGTGTTGTAGGTATGTCAATCGGCGTACTTATTGCTTCACAACTGGTCTGGCCTGAACTGAACTTTGATACACCGTATTTAACGTTCTCCCGATTACGTCCACTGCATACCAATGCGGTTATTTTTGCCTTTGGCGGCTGCGCCCTGTTTGCCACGTCTTATTACGTGGTTCAGCGTACTTGTCAAACAAGAATATTCTCTGACTCTTTAGCCATGTTTACCTTTTGGGGTTGGCAAGCGGTTATCGTAGCGGCGGCTATTACATTGCCAATGGGCCTTACCTCTACTAAAGAATATGCCGAGCTAGAATGGCCTATCGATATTCTGATTACCGTTGTTTGGGTAAGCTATGCCATTGTGTTTTTTGGCACAATAGCCAAACGAAGCCAGCCTCACATCTATGTGGCTAACTGGTTCTTTGGTGCATTTATACTAACAATTGCTTTATTACACATTATCAATAGCTTGGCGATACCGGTGAGCATGTGGAAGTCCTATTCCATATACGCAGGCACCATCGATGCCATGGTTCAATGGTGGTACGGCCATAACGCAGTAGGTTTCTTCTTAACCGCTGGTTTCTTAGGCATTATGTACTACTTTATCCCTAAGCAAGCAGAGCGTCCTGTTTACTCTTACCGCTTATCAATCGTTCACTTTTGGTCTTTGATCTCTATTTACGTTTGGGCCGGTGCTCACCACCTTCATTACTCAGCACTGCCTGACTGGGCTCAATCTGCTGGTATGGTTATGTCTTTGATTCTATTAGCGCCTTCATGGGGCGGTATGATCAACGGAATGATGACCCTATCCGGTGCTTGGCATAAACTGCGTACTGACCCTATTTTGCGTTTCTTAGTGGTATCACTGTCTTTCTACGGTATGTCTACCTTTGAAGGCCCGATGATGGCTATTAAAACCGTTAATGCGCTTTCTCATAATACCGACTGGACCGTTGGTCACGTACACTCAGGCGCGTTAGGTTGGGTTGCTATGGTGTCTTTTGGTGCTATTTATAACCTTCTTCCGGTTGTTTTGGGTAAGAAGCAAGGCGAAATGTATTCAACTGACTTGATCAACGTTCACTTCTGGCTAGCGACCCTAGGCACCGTGCTTTATATCTGTGCTATGTGGGTAAACGGTATCATGCAAGGGCTGATGTGGCGTGCGGTTAACACTGACGGTACCTTGACCTACAGCTTTGTTGAGTCAATGGACGCATCTTATGGCGGCTATCTAGTACGTGTTATAGGTGGTTTATTCTTCCTAACCGGTATGTTGGTAATGGCATACAACACCTACAAAACGGTTTCCGGCGCTCACGCCGAGCAAGCCAAACTAGCTAAAGCATAAGGGAGAAGATTACATGAAACACGATATAGTTGAAAAAAACCTCCCGTTGATGATGATATTGATCATCGTTGCCATCAGTTGGGGCGCACTGGCCGAGGTTGTTCCTTTGTTTTTCTTAAAGGAAACCACTCAGCCCATCGAAGGCCTTAAGCCTTTAGGTGCCGTTGAATTAGAAGGTCGTGACATTTACATCCGTGAAGGTTGTCACGTTTGTCACACTCAAATGATCCGTCCATTCCGTGCTGAAACAGAGCGTTATGGTCATTACTCATTGGCCGGCGAACACGTCTATGAGCATCCGTTTTTATGGGGTTCAAAACGTACCGGTCCAGATTTGGCCCGCGTAGGTGCACGCTACTCTGATGATTGGCATCGTGCTCACTTGTTTAACCCTCGTGATGTAGTACCTACTTCAATCATGCCTTCTTTCCCTTGGTTATTTGAAGACAAAGTAGACGGTCGCGACACACCTAAAAAAATGAGAGCCTTGCGCTACGTGGGCGTGCCTTACACTGATGAGCAAATCGCCACAGCAAAAGACACAACTGACGGCGTACGTGAAATTGATGCTTTGGTGCTGTATCTACAGCAACTGGGCACAGTGTTAACCACTAAGCGGTAGAGTTATGGATATTAATGACGTGCGCGGTTTAGGTACAGTATTCGCCTTAATCGCCTTTATTGGCATTATCGCTTGGGCGTATAGCTCAAGCCGTAAGACGCGATTTGATGATGATGCCAACATGGTATTTAAAGACGAAGACATCGCGCAGCGTTCAGCACTAGCGGAGACAACAAAGAATGACTGAATTAACCACCTTTTGGCACGTATGGGTAAGCGCCATCGTAATCGGCTCTATGATTGCGTGCGGTATCTTATTAACCCTTACGTTTAAAAACCAAAAATACGATCAGGAAACTGATCAAACCACCGGCCACAGCTTTGATGGCATTGATGAACTAGATAATCCGCTGCCTAAGTGGTGGATGTACTTTTTCTGGAGCACTATTGTTTTTGGTGTGTTTTACATTGGCATCTACGGCATTGGCGGCTGGACCGGCTTTTCTGACTGGAGCTCACATGACCAATGGGAAAGAGAAGTGGCTAAGGCCGAAGAACAGTTTAAGCCTTATTACGACAAGCTTAATGCTATGTCAGTAGAAGAGTTGGCTACCAACAAAGATGCATTGGCCACTGGCCAGCGTATTTTCTCTTCTAACTGCTCGGTTTGTCACGGCTCTACGGCTACTGGTGCGCTAGGTTTCCCTAACCTTGCCGACAATGATTGGTTATATGGTGGCTCTGCGGCTGCTATTAAACAAACCATCACTCATGGTCGTACCGGTGCTATGCCAGCTAAAGGCTTAAAACCTGACATGACCGACGTTGAGCGCACCGATATTGCAGCACATGTGCTGTCTTTATCTGGCCGCGAAGGCAGCGGTGACGCTACAAAAGGCGCACCTTTATTTGCTCAAGCTTGTGCCGCTTGTCACGGAAGCGACGCTAAAGGCAATCAGCTTATGGGCGCACCTAACCTTACCGACAATATTTGGTTATACGGCGGTTCCGAGAAGCAAATTGAGTTCACCATTGAAAATGGCCGCGCAGGTGTAATGCCTGCTTGGAATGACATTTTGGGTGAAGACAAGATTCACGTACTATCTGGTTACGTTTATTCTTTGTCACAAAGTAAATAATATTGAGCTAGTAACATACTGAAAATAATTAGTATATTTCCAGTATGTAGGCCTTGGATGGCCTTAGCCTAGTAATTGCTCCTGCATTCCTAGGATACCGACCGTCCATGGTCATAAAGCGGCCTTGAGCCGCTTTTTTTATATGTATTCGATTAGTCTAATGTACTAACATAGCGCCCAAAATAGACACGGAAATACTCTACCCTGCTCTGACAAAAAATAGACGTTGCGCGCACTATTATAACGTTCAGCAACAACTAGACTTACGTCAATTGCAGTTAGTATTTTCTCATTAGCAAGGTGTAAGCAATGAGCGAAATTCCAATTAAAGATGTTACCCCCGTCAATATTCACGAGAAATATGACGGTATTGCCGCTAAACAAGTCGATGGCAAACTCTATGTGCGCTCTATTAGCGGTTTTTTTCAACGTTTACGCACCGTCTCACTGTGGGCATTAATGATCGGCTATTTTGCCACCCCGTGGATAAATTTAGGCGGACATCAAGCCGTTTGGTTTGATTTACCCACTCGCCAATTCCATATCTGGGGCATCACTTTTTGGCCGCAAGATTTCATTTTACTCTCTTGGTTAATGATTATTGCTGCCTTTGGATTATTTACCATTACCACGCTGGCAGGTCGCGTCTGGTGTGGTTACACATGCCCACAAACCGCTTGGACGCTTATATTTATGTGGGTCGAAGAGAAAGTAGAAGGCTCGCGTAATCAGCGTATAAAACTCGATAAAGCCCCACTCTCGTTTAACAAGGTTAGCAAAAAAACCATTAAACACAGCTTGTGGCTTATGATTTCACTGGCCACCGGCATTGCTTTTGTAGGGTACTTTTACCCCATTCGTGAATTGATTCCCGACATGCTTAGCTTTGGTGTTGAAAGTAGCTGGGCTATTTTTTGGCTTGGATTTTTCACCCTAGCCACTTACGGCAATGCAGGCTGGTTAAGAGAGCAAGTCTGTACACATATGTGCCCATACGCACGCTTCCAAGCCGTGATGTTCGACCAAGATACCTTGATCGTTTCCTACGATGAAGGACGTGGTGAACGTGGCTCTGGACGGGGGACTCGCAAAAAAGGCCTAGATCCAAAAACTGAAAACATTGGCGACTGCATTGATTGCAACCTGTGTGTACAGGTGTGTCCGGTGGGCATAGATATTCGTGACGGCCTTCAATACCAATGCATTAGCTGTGCTTTGTGCATAGATGCATGCGATGAAATCATGGATAAAATGGACTATGAGAAAGGTCTAATACGCTACACCAATGAGCACGCTTTAAAAGGCAACGAGGTGCACATATTACGCCCTAAACTTATTGGTTACGCCCTAGCCCTAGTAACCATGCTACTGGTATTTGGTTACACCGTTATGAACCGAGTACCACTAGAACTGGACGTCACGCGAGACCGCGGAACCTTATATACCAACACCAGTGATGGCCGCATACAAAATAGCTACGCCGTTAAGGTCATGAATATGTCGCAACAGGCGCACGACTTTACTATTAGCTTAAGCGGGTTAGATAAAGCTGAGCTTGCAGGCAAGACTCATTTGCAGCTTGAAAATGGCGAAGTGGGCTCCCTGCCTTTAAGCATTAAAGTGTCTTCTTGGGAGCTAAAACGCTCGCGTACCGATGTTATCTTCACCGTTACCCGAGATGATGGTCTAGTGGTCAGTGAAGAAAGCCGCTTTATCGGCCCCGCTGGCCGCTAAGCGCACATTTAGCCAGTACTTAATGAACTCAGTACTGGCTAAATCCTTGTCCTGCTAGCAACACACCAGTAAACTGGCGACCTTGAATCATAGTCCGTAGTAGTAGCCATATTATGCAGAATGAAACAGCCACAAAGTCTCGTGTTTGGTACAAAGAACCTTACGTTTTAATGATAATCGCGTTCCCTTTGTCGTCCGTTATTGTGTGCTCTATCTTATTAACGCTTGCCATTAATACGAAAGACACATTGGTGCGTGACAACTACTACAAAGACGGCCTGGCCATGAACCAGGAATTTATGTGGGATCACAAAGCACGTAACATGGATATCCGCGTGGATTTTACCATTAAAGATAATTTGGCCTCTTTGAATATTCTAAACAGCCGTTTAGATATGCCCACTACCTTGCACCTTAAATTTAGCCACCCCACCTTACAAACCAAAGATCGTGACTCTTTATTGCAGTTACAAGCGGGCACTCACACCTACCAAGGTTTTATCGACACCTTAGAAGATGGACGCTATTACATCCAAGTAGAAAGCAATCAACAAAGCTGGCGCATTCGTGGTGAAGAGCACATAGCCAATGGCAAGTTACAAAAACTGTAACTGTCCTTAGTCGCTTATTTATTCACTAAAGTAACCTACACGCTATGACCGAATGCTTTCACTGCGGGGCCGACGTACCGCAAGATGTACTTATAGAGCTGGATATTCTAGGTCAAGCTCGCAAACTGTGCTGCGTGGGTTGTGAAGCGGTGGCTACGGCCATCGTACAAAGTGGCAGCGAAACTTTTTACCACTACCGTACCGATGTAAACGAAACCCCCGAATTTACCCCCGCAAGCTTACCCCAAACCATGAAAATGGAATTGGCCCTGTATGACAATACAGATGTCATTGAAGAGCTTAGTGAAGCAAGTGATAACAACACCCGACAAATTAACCTAATCATTGAAGGCATTACCTGTGCGGCCTGCGCTTGGCTCATTGAAAAACAACTTAAGCAATTTAGCGGGGTTGAATTTGCCAACCTCAATCTTAGCCAACACAAATTACAGTTACGTTGGCAACAAGATCTCACACCACTAAGTGAGCTTATTACTCGCATTTATGCATTGGGTTTTAAAGCCCAGCCTTACAGCCCAGACCAAGCACAAAAACAATTAGAGAGTGAACAAAAAAAAGCCACACAACGGCTAGGACTTGCCGCTCTAGGCATGATGCAAGTGATGATGTTTGCCCTACCGCTGTACGTGGGTGACTGGGCTGGAGTTTTTGAAAAGTTTGAAACTTATTTTCGCGTCGCCAGTTTGATCATCACCACACCGGTAGTGCTCTACAGTGCACGACCTTTCTTTGTGGCGTTTTGGCGAGATATGAAAAGCCGCCATCTTACTATGGACGTGCCCGTGGCCATTGCTATTGGCAGCGCTTATTTGGCCAGTATTTACTCAACTCTCACTCAAGGTGAAGAAGTCTATTTTGATAGCGTGTGTATGTTTACCTTCTTTTTATTGGTGGGGCGCTTTTTAGAAAGCCGCACCCGCCTTAAAAACTGCGAAGCCGGCAATCATTTGGCCAACGTTTTACCCCGATCTACTTTACGCATTCATCCACTAGATAAAACCGAAACGGTGGTACCGGTAAGCCAGTTACACATTAACGACCACATTCGTATATTACCAGGCGCAACCCTCGTGGCCGATGGCACCATTGTTGAAGGCCAGACCAGCATAGATGAATCCATTATCACAGGTGAGTTTTTACCCATTCAAAAACACGTGGGTGACAACGTTATTGGCGGCAGCCTCAATGTAGAAAACCCCATTACAATTAAAATCAGCGCCCTTGATAAAGACATGCAAATCAGTACCGTCATGTCTTTACTGGATCGCGCCACTCAAGACAAACCTAAAATTGCGATCCTTGCGGACCAAGTTGCTCAGCATTTTGTGGCCGCTGTATTGGTGCTATCTGCGTTAGTTTTTATAAGCTGGAGTTTTATCGACAGTGATCGAGCATTTTGGATTACCTTATCGGTATTAGTGGCAACCTGTCCCTGTGCTCTATCATTAGCCACTCCAACCGCCTTAACGGCCGCCACCAGCGCGCTTAAACACCATGGCATACTCATTACCCGCGGCCATGTCTTACAAACCCTTACGCGCAGTAAACGTGTAATTTTTGATAAAACCGGCACATTGACACTGGGGCAACTGAACATTGAAAAAATCATCACGCTTAACGGCACAGAACAAAACGCGCTGCAAATTGCAGCTAGCCTTGAAGCCCTAAGCTCGCACCCTATCGCCAACGCCTTTACGTTTTCACCCCTTTTAAGCGTCAATAATCTTAGCCAGCAAACCGGGGCGGGCTTACAAGGCGAAATTAATAATCAAACATACAAAATTGGCCTTGCCCATTATGTGTTAAAGCAAGCCCCTGCAGCCCCAGATAACGGTCACTGGATTTTATTGGCAAACCAGCAAACCCCTTTAGCTTGGTTTTTATTAAGTGACCAGTTACGCGCCGACGCCCCCAGCACCGTCGCCGCCCTGCAAGCATCTGGCTTAACGTGTGAAATGTTAAGCGGTGACCATAGTGGGCAAGTTCAACTCATTGCTAAAAAGCTAAACTTAGACAAAGTACAAGGAGGCGTAAATCCAGAGGGCAAACTTAATTACATCAGCACCTTGCCAAGCGGTGATGCCAGCATCATGGTGGGAGATGGCATTAACGATGTGCCCGTGCTGGCTCAAGCACCGGTATCAATTGCTGTTGGCAGTGCCAGCGACCTGGCAAAAATCCACAGCGATGTGGTTTTATTAAGTAATCAATTGCAGCATTTACCCCTTTTAATTAAACAAGCCAAACGCACTTCCATTATTATTAAACAGAACTTGATATGGGCATTATTGTATAATATCAGTGTATTGCCTTTGGCCGCGCTGGGTTTATTGCCCCCTTATATGGCCGCCATTGGTATGTCGTTTAGCTCTTTGGCGGTGGTTTTCAACGCCCTGCGTCTTAATAAACTGCGCTTGAATTAGAGGAAAAATTGTGGAAATCATTTTTATTACTATCCCAATCACCATTCTTTTTATTGCCACCGGTGTTGCCCTCTTTTTTTGGGCCAGTAAAGGGGGGCAGTTTGATGATTTAGACAGCCCTGCTCATCGTATTTTATTTGATGATGATATCGCGCCCAACGATCACGCGGACAAAAAACAGCCTGCACCAGAAAACAAAGAAGATAAACCAGTAACGAATAAGCAGCCCTAATATGAATGAGCCCCTGTCGTTCTTAAGCGCTTGGCTATTGGGATTTTTGGGCAGCGTACATTGCATGGGCATGTGTGGCGGCATTGTAGGCGCGCTTTCACTGAATACCAAAGGCCCCAACATAGCCATTCACCTAAGCTATCACTTGGGCCGTATTTCTACTTATGCTGCTTTGGGTTTCGTGGCGGGTTTAATCGGGCTTTGGCTGGCATCTAGTCATGCCTATATGGGGCAGCTGTTACGTGTTTTATCCGGCATTATGCTGATACTTATGGGGGGTTACATCTTAGGGCGCACCCAATTATTAATGTGGTTTGAACGCCGCGGCAGTTTTGTTTGGCAAAAAGTACAACCCCTTAGTAAACAGTTAATGCCAGTGCGCTCACCTAAACAAGGTTTACTGCTGGGACTTATCTGGGGGTTATTACCCTGCGGGCTCATTTATAGCACCCTGAGCTGGTCACTGGTAGCCGCTAACCCACTTCACTCCGCGGGTCTTATGGCCATGTTTGGTTTGGGGAATTTACCCGCATTACTGAGTTTTGCCGCCTTTGCAGGGCAATTAAACCGCTTTAAACAAACTCCCTGGGTTCGAATTTCGCTAGCCAGTTTAATCATGGCTTTTGGCATATGGACGATCCTAGCCCCCTGGCTAAACTAAAACATTGACTCAGATCAAGTTGCTTCCAGAGCCAATGATCAAACCTTGACTTAGATCATGATTTTTAACACCATGCAGACAAGTAAACCTGATCGCGCCAGCAGTATTTTAGGGAATGTGATGCCTACAGATAAAAAAGTTTTGGATTTTATTACCTCCACAAAAAGCAATAAAACGCATTGCAGCACTTGCAGCTTAAATTCCCTATGCCTGCCCCTTGCCCTTAAATCCAATGACCTTGATGCCCTTGATCAAGTTATAAAACGTGGCCGCCCTATACAAAAAGGGGATATGCTGTTCAAGCAAGGCGACAATTTTAATGCTGTATTTGCCATTCGTACCGGTGCCATTAAAAGCTTTACCGTGGCCAGTAGTGGTGAAGAGCAAATCACCGGCTTTCATCTAGCCAGTGAACTCGTAGGACTAGCAGGTTACTCTGAAGACGTATACCCGCTTTCTGCCAAGGCATTAGAGACCACTACGGTTTGCGAGCTGCCATTAGACAGGCTAGAGGAGCTGTGTGACGAGATTCCAAGCCTGCGCAAACAAATCATGCGCAATATGAGCTCAGAGATCCGCCAAGATCAGCAAATGATGCTGCAACTGTCTAAAAAGAGCGCCGATGAACGTCTGGCCTATTTCCTAGTGGAATTAAGTGGTCGCTTTGAGCGACGCGGATTCTCAGCCAAGGCCTTCCGCCTGTCCATGTCACGAGTCGATATTAGTAATTACCTAGGTTTAGCCGTTGAAACCGTCAGCCGAATCTTCACGCGCTTTCAAAAAAATGGCCTTATCGCTACTGAAGGCAAGGAAATAACTCTTACCAATCAAAGCGAGCTCAACGCACTGGCAGGCAATCCCGTCCTGGCTGCTGATTGTGGTGCTCTGTAGCACCTCCCTCCCCCTGACTGTGCGTTGTGCACTGGCATAGAAACACGCGAATACACAGTGCGAAAAATATTTCAAGTATTTTTTGCGTTTTCCTTTTAAAGTCCTAAGGTATAACTATTAGGGTTAAATCAGAAAAGTTGAGCCTATACAGGGCCTTAGCCTATTTTCTGGTTTATTTGCAGCATATAAAAGGAAGAACCCCCATGGGAATGTGTCCCAGCGAACTACAGCATTTAGTCATCCGCCCCACACTTGAATACCTTGGCGAACACTCATTAGCCGCCCAAACGTTATTGATGGCCACCGCCGCTATGGAATCTGAGCTTGGATTTCATCTTAAAAGTGATCAAAGCCTAGGATTAGGGGTGTATCAAATCAGCCCTCGTAGCCACCAATATGTATGGAATCAATATTTAGCCAAAGATCCAGACATGGCCAGTAAAGTACGAGGCTTAGCCAGCCAACATGAATTTTTAATGTCCCCTCACCATGAACTGGCCACCAATCTTAGATACGCTACCGCCATTGCTTGGATGATGTACAAGCGCAAGGGCAAAACACTGCCTGCCGTTGATGACATTCAGGGCATGGCTAAATTTTGGCGCCGTCATTTTCATAGCCGACCACAAGCCAGTGTCGATACCTTTATTGAGCGATATAACAGACTCATTATTCAAAATAATTTAGCGGCCTAACATCATATGTTATAAAGCGTAAAACCCAAATTTGATACGCTTGGGTTTGACTACTTTTGTGTTTACTCTTCTTTCATGGCCTTGTAATAGTTAGCCAGATCATGAAAAGCCAACTTTTTAATACCCTTTTCTGAGACCAATCCTTTCCTATTCCAGTAGTTTTGATACTGATTATTTAATCGATAAGGGGATCGAAAATCTTTTAATACCCAAGGTGAAATCCCCACTAGATCAGGGATATTTTTTAATAACTCAAACTGACTCTGGTACACCTTTTGCTGAAACTGCTCCGACCAAAGATCACTATCCATACTATTAAAACCCTGTTTTGCCCCTGCGCCAAATTCACTAATGATAATAGGTTTATTTAACGTGGTTTCTATTTTTACCTTTTGCATTTCTATTAACATAGCACGCCGAAACTCATGCTCAGTTATATCCCAGTCAGATTCTCGCATCACACGTGTGGCGACAGCCGACACATACCAACCTAAATATTGGTTATAGCCCACCACATCCACTATCTCACCTAACGGGTCATCCAGAACGATAGTCACTGGGTCTGGATGTGGAACCAATTTAACTAAGCTTCCGTTGCGACCGGTTTCCTTCAACACAATTTTTCCTACATTTTTAGCCACCGCTTCCATTTCATCACGACGGCCAAATAAAGCCGAGGTAATAAGACGACTGCCATCCTTCATGCGTACATGCTTAGCAAGGCTTGCAAGAAACGTGTTTCTGGCGGCGCTCACTGGGGTTTCATTTGAAATACTCCACAATATGATCGCAGCCCTGTTTTGGTCTCGGGCTATCATGTCACTGAACTGCCTTTTGGCAGACGCAAGCGTACAAGGATTTTCAAAGGCCATTGAATGGTAAATGGGTAATTCAGCCCAAATTAATATCCCCGCTCGCTCGGCCGCTTCAATTATGTATTGGTTATGCTGGTAATGGGCTAAGCGCACAAAATTAACATTTAAATCTTTTAGGTAAGTGATAGTGGCGTCTGCGTCAGCTGCGGTATTCGCACGCCCCGGTTTCAACATAGATTCTTCATGCATGGATATTCCGCGCAAGAAGATAGACTCGCCATTAAGTAATATTTTAGCCCCTTGAGTCTTGATGGTTCTAAAACCAATATTGCTTAAAGCTGTATCAGCCCCATAAGACAACGTCACTTCATAACGATATGGGTCTGTTGGGCTCCATCGTTTTACTGTAGCGGGAAATGAAAACTCAGCGAACCCCTTATCATTAACACGCACGATTTGTGAGATATTCGCCTCTTTAATGGTGATAGCAACATCACGTTCACCGCCTTGTACTTGCACCCAGCCCTCAATGTTTTTGCCGGTATCGTTATCCAACTGTATTTTATAATTTTGAATGAAAGACGGGGGCACAAAGACAATAGATACGTCCCGGGTTAAACCGCCATAATTCATCCAGTCATTATATTCGGTGGGAATACCCGCCGGATCACTGCGACTATCAACCTTAATAATCAGTGTATTTTCGCCCTCTTTAAGACGTTTGGATATTTCCATATTAAATGCGGTGAAACCGCCATCATGGCGAGCGATTAACTCTCCATTAAGATAAATATCTTTTTTAAGGTAGGCGCCGCCAAAATACAGATACGCCTTTTCTGTTTCATTAAGCTCAAAGTTAAAGGTTTTTTTATACCAAATAACCCCTCTATACCATTCAAGTGACGGCACTTGGCTATTCCAATCACCCGGCACGATTAACGTATGATCTTCGCTAAAGGCATACTCAAGTAACTCTGTGGGCAAGGCGATATGCCCAAGTCCTACACCTCCCTGCATTGTGATGCCTTTATCCCCCATATCTAACTGATCAATTAAATATTGCCACTCACCATTTAAGCTAACCGATTTACGATTATTCACATCTGCTATTAAGTCACTTAAACCACTATTAGCCGGTAAAGGCTCCGCAAGATCGAAGTCAACAAACGGGGTACTTTCCTGAGCACTTAACTCTTGTGTGCTACACGCTTGTACTTGCTGTTTAGCCGATAGTTTTTCAAAATCACTGATAGATGAAATAGAGACCGATTCACTGCAGCCTACCATCGCTAACAGCATGTAAGCTGCCACCATTTTTATTGCAGAGTTTTTCACTAATTTTCTAGCCCCGTTCATTTTTATTATCCTTTAACAGCATAAAAGTTCTAAACTATAGCCATTAGATTATTCATTGTTAGTACAAACAGTATTACAATATGTGGCAAAAGAAAGAATGCAGAAAACGCTCATATTCATGGACATTAATATTGCATGACCCATATTCAAAAGGCTGCCTTAATACAATGGCGTATTTTAGTTGAGCAGCCGGTATCTCAAGATGAACTCGCATTTTGTTTAAAAATGGCCATAGGAGACCATCAAGGTAGCCCACTACATGGCTTAACCCCTACAGACATGTCTAAGTTAACTCATGCGATAATTCAACAAGCCCTTAAAAGCGACTTGGCCAAAAACTGGCACCCTGCATTTAATAATGAGCATCAAAATATAATTACGCATGACGATGCGCAGGCGTTTTTATTAGCTTTCCATAATTGCGTTCAAGAGAGCATCGGCTTATTTTTTTCATCCAATATCAGCGCTGGCACCACCCACAAACAACAAGGCACACCTAGCGATGTCAATACGCGGCGCATCAACGGCAAACTAGGCTGGCGACTGCACCTCACCATAAAAGGCTCGGGCACTTACAACTGCATCAGCCAACAACTCATCACACAGCCCGGTGATTTAATACTGTTATCCCCTGATGCCTTAATGGATTATCGCCGAGAACCATCCACCCCATCATGGCAACATCATTGGGTTTATTTCCCGCAACAAGAGAACTGGATTCAATTATTAAACTGGCCCCATGTCGCTAAGGGCATTCATCGTTTAAGGTTAAGCTCAGATAATTCCCATCAAATTGAAACGCTCTTTACTCAAATAATTCACCATAATAATCATCATGATTATTTATCAGGCGAATTGAGTAAAAACTTACTGGAGCAGGTGCTTTTGCACTGTAAAAGAATGACCCCCAGTAACCAGTATCCCGCTAGTGATAACCGCGTCGACCAAGCTAAAGACTACATCGTTGAGCATTTTGACAAAGCCTTCACGGTGGACGATATAGCCACACACGTGGGGTTATCTACGGCTCGATTAACCAGTCTATTCAAGCGCCAGATCCATACCAGCATCATGAAGTACAGGGACCAACACAGAATGGCCAAAGCGGCTCAACTACTGCTACAAAGCAACATGGCTATTAAGCAAATTGCCGAAAAAGTGGGATATAACGATGCCCTGTATTTCTCAAGAACCTTTTCTCAGGCTTTAGGCTGCAGCCCCAAAGAGTACCGAGATAGCCCCATCACGCCAGATAAAGCCTGAACCGAATCATACAAACATAGCCAATTGACCAACTTTTGCCCTATAATCCGCCCAATTCCAGATCACCCAGGGCTGTAAGCATGGTTCAATTTGTTGATGCCTCTTTGGCAAGCAACCCCCAGTTAGATAATGAACTTGATGAAAAGCAGCTAAAAACTGATTTCAACAAGCTTCAAAAGCGTATTCGTCGTGATACCGGACGTGCCATTAGTGACTTCAAGATGATTGAAGAAGGCGACCGCATTATGGTGTGCCTGTCGGGTGGTAAAGACAGTTTTACTATGCTGGATATACTTATAAGCCTGCAAAAAAGCGCCCCTATTAGCTTTGAATTGGTGGCGGTAAACCTTGACCAAAAACAACCAGGGTTTCCTGAACATATTTTACCCAGCTACCTAGATAAGCTGGGAATCGAGTACTACATAATAAATCGTGACACCTACACGGTTGTAAAACAGAAAGTACCTGAAGGCCGTACTACGTGTGGACTGTGCTCCAGACTGCGCCGCGGCACCTTATATGCCTTTGCAGAAGATATTGGCGCCAATAAAGTCGCTCTTGGTCACCATCGTGACGATATTGTACAAACCATGTTTTTAAACATGTTTTATGGTGCCCGTTTGGCGTCTATGCCACCTAAGTTATTAAGTGATGATAAACGCAACGTTATTATTCGGCCGTTGGCCTATTGTAAAGAAAGTGAAATTGAAGCGTTTTCCAAGTTTAAAAACTATCCGGTGATCCCTTGTAACTTGTGTGGCACTCAAGAAAACCTACAAAGGCAAAATATTAAGCACATGCTTAATCAATGGGAAATAGACAATCCTGGACGCGTTCAAAACATTTTCAATTCAATGCAAAATATAGCTCCCTCCCAAATGGCAGATGGCAAATTATTTGATTTTGAAAACTTGAATATTGATCGCTCAGCTGCGCGTGAAGAGTACGAATACGCCAACGAGCAACTTATCGAAGGCGTAGGTTCATTTGCACAAAAAGAACCACGTTTAAAAGATGAAAACTCAATTGATGTTTTTAATCTGTAGGTTCGCCTAAAGGGTCACGAAAGGTGAGGCGCTATTGAATATGGCAACTGTAGCGCCCTATACCTTCAATTTGAATAAATGCTCGGGCCGACGATTTATCATATAGATTTTCCAAACCCAATATTAATTGACGCACACCCTCAATAGTCTCACGCCGAATAAACGTCGTTTTAAAATTGGCTTCCAGCATTATCTCTTTCACCTGTACCGTTTTTGTCACCTTTTGTGGCCCATCATCATTCCACTGAACCCATTGTAAAAAGACTTCATCGCGTTTATTGGAACGCGCTATGACTAAACGTATCTGTCCAGCCAAGTCTCCTTTGCGCCAATTACCTATGCCCTTCACATCGTAAACAGAAGACGATAATTGCGACACGGAGGTTAAGTGAGTGCTTTTTTTGGCGGCCTGAACTTGTCCTGCCCCAAACACAGCAAACCACAAGGTCAAACATAAGATAAGGCGTAACATATGCATCTCCTTTGCTTAGCCCGTATAAAGCTTCAATTGGTGTCAGGCATATATGCAGTTTAGTTCAAATTTTAGCCAACACCTCTTTGATAACAGTGCATTAATCTCTGGCATCCCATCCAATGCCTAATTAAACTCATACTATGAAAACAAACATCATTACCCGAGATGGCCATATAGCCTTAAAAGCCGAATTGGATGAGTTATGGCGCGTAGAGCGCCCTATTATCACCGAGAAGGTCACCTGGGCCGCAAGCCTTGGGGATCGTAGTGATAACGCCGACTATCAATGCAACAAACAACGCCTGCGCGAGATTGATCGCCGCGTCCGATACTTGCGTAAATGCCTTACCGAGCAAAAGATCATTGACCACACCCAAGAACAAGACGGCAAGGTATATTTTGGTGCGTGGATTGATATTGAAAATGATGAGGGCGAAACAAAACACTTTCGCATTGTGGGACCAGACGAAATTTACGGGCAGCAACCGCATATATCTATAGATTCCCCAATGGCCCGTGCCTTGCTTTCTAAACAGGTGGATGACCAAGCGGTCGTAAAAACCCCCAACGGGGAACAAGTTTGGTATATCTGCAATATCAAATACAACCCAACTTAATGCACGGATTCATCAAGAAATTTGATAGGTATCGATATGTTTAATTTTGACTTAAGCTTGGACATAGAAAGCCACTTATTGAAAAACCCACAATGCTCCGAGTACGCCATAATCACTCACTTGCAGTCACTGGGGCGATTAGGAAAAAACGTATTATCCACGCCGCTTTCCCTTTTTAGGTGTCATTTTTTAATTCACAATGCACTTTATCGGCTGCAGTATTTAGCCCATAGCCATAAAAAATACCAGATAAGTATTTCAAGCATTCACATCACGTTAAGCGCCTATGATACCAGTACTCAGCTTACCTCTACTTTATCAGGTCGATCTGACTTAAACCCTCATTCAAATTTAGGACTATTTTACCTGGACTTAACTCAGCTTAATCAAACTAAAGAACAAGATGTTAATCGCTTACTTGATCAATTTTGGAAAGATTTTTTTAACCCTCAGCAAAAAATTCAAGCGCTAAATACACTTGAAATTCATCAGGATGAACATAGCAAGATTGACTTTAAAGGCATAAAAAAGCAGTATCGCCGCCTAGTGATGCTACACCACCCAGACAGAGGCGGTGAAGCTTGCCAACTAATTGCGATTCAACAGGCCATGCAATGTTTAGAGCATTATTATACTTAAAGAATACCGCCCTAGCCTTTACATCTATTATGCTATTAAGCATCAATGTCCTTTCGCAAGAGATAAACCACAAACAAGCGGTTATTTTACAATATCACCATGTAAGTTCACTCACGCCTGCCAGCACTAGCATAGATCCCCTGCAATTTATTAAGCACTTAGATCTAATTGAACAGCAAGGTTTTCAAGTATTACCCCTGCCACACGTTTTAAATAACCTTAAGCAAGACCGATCATTTAAGCGTAAAACCCTCGCCATTACCTTTGATGACGGCTACTTATCTATTTATGAAAACGCCTTCCCTGAATTAAAAAAACGCAACCTTCCTTTTACTATTTTTATTAGCCCCGAGGCCATAGATAAAAAATTTGGCAATAGCCTTAGTTGGCAGCAACTAAAAGAAATGCAGCGTGGTGGCGCCACCATCGCCAATCACAGCTTGGCACACAAACATTTACTGGCCACACATAATGGTGAGTCACCCACACAATGGCGACAACGCATAAAACGGGATATACAAACCAGTCAATCAAGACTAAAAGAGGCATTAGGAGTGAGCAATCGTTTATTTGCCTACCCTTATGGAGAATTTAATCAGGCTATTATATCTTTGATTAAAGAGTTGGGGTATACGGCCTTTTCGCAGCAATCAGGCCCAGTATCACCAAGCAGTGACTGGCAGGCTTTACCTAGATTTCCCGCCTCAGGTATCTATGCGCGCCTGGATACCCTAAAGGTTAAGCTCAACAGCCTAGCCTTTGAAATTATAAGTGCCGCCCCTACCAGCCAGCTATTAACCTTTGGCGAACCCGCCCCTACCCTTGGGTTAAGGGTTAACTCAGAAGATGTGCAATACCAGCAAACCCAGTGTTTTTACATGGGTGCCGCGATTGACACTCAAGTCACTGAATTAGGCGCTGATATACTCATTCGTGCTCAACTGGCCGGTCCTCTTAAAGCCGGCCGGAGTCGCTACAACTGTACAGCTCCGTCGTTGTCTCAAAAGCGTCACTATTGGTATTCCATGCCGTTCATTAACCAGCCTATTAATGACGTGTGGTAATAACTTCCCGTAACCATCTGGGTTTTCCCTCTAAATGTGGCTTACAAACTGGTATACTTAGGCCATAAATTGACCCTATTTTAAAGCGAGTAAGATACATCATGAGTACAGCGGCTGCGTTAAGTGAAGAACAATTGGAGTCATTGGCACTTTTTTTAGAGGACCATGCTGAACAAGAGGAGGGTTTAGACTTTTTTTCCCTACACGGACTATTAACCGCTAACGCCATTAGCCCCAAGCCCGTTGATTGGCCAATATTAAGTACTTTCATTTTTAACGGCGACGTTAAGTGGGAAAACACAGCTCAACAAACCCAAATCACGTCTCTCATTGAATTATTACAAAAAGAAATAATAGAAATAATAGAGTCCGGTGTGACGTATCCGGTACCTTGTGAACTGAACGTAGAAGGCGATGAAGACGGAGAATCGGCCCCCCTTGAAAACTGGTCATTGGGCTTCATGATTTTAACCATTGAGCAAAATGATATTTGGTATGGTAAGTATGAAAAAGACGCCGCTGAATTGTTATTTCCAATTCTTTATGCATCGGGCCTAAGCTGCGAGGATGAAGCGTTTTCTGAAATAGATGACAACGACAAACTAAGTTTACAAGTATGTGCAAGTATTCCCGACAATGTTGTTGATTTATTTTTGCTTTACCACGGCGAACAAAAATAAATCATTCAAACTAAGCTGTAAAAGCCGCAGTGGAGTTAATCTGATTCCACTGCCTGATGCACAGGAAAGTCAACTTCCACGGTGCAACCTCCATTACTGTATTCCAATTTATTACACACTCTATGCACTAAAGAAATACCGCGGCCAAAGGTATCTTCATGATCAAAGTCCACTAGATTTTCAAACTCAAAACCCTTACCCGAATCTGTCATACGTATGCGCAGTAACGTTTCTTTTTCGTGCAGTAATTCAAAGTGAATTTTAATGCTTGCATTTTTTAAATTATCTATTCGTTTTTTCCTTTGACTATAGTACTCGGCAAACCCATCTTCGGATTTTTTCAATTCCGACTGCAGGTCTAATAAACCGTGTTCCAAAGCATTACTGTACAACTCAGCCAACAATAACCCTATAACATCACGATTGGGCCTCAGTAACGTTTGCGCCCCCAGTATCGACATAATTTCTTCCACTGGGTTGGAACGTTGGATATCGTCCACACCCAGATCACAGTTCATACTCCAAAATATACCCTCATACCCTTCTACTATGGTTTGTTTATCATTGTGACTTTTTATTACCACCGGCCCCGCAGACACCGCCACCAGTGAAATATCATCGCGTTGTTCGGCGCCATCAATGAAACTATTTAACTCTTCAATTACATGGCCAAATGGGTCTTTGGTACCCTTACCAAAACATTGCAGTAGTCGCTCTTCTTCAAAAAATTCTTCCGCTGGATTTTCCGCTTCAATGATACCGTCAGTAAAACAGATCACCGACTCCCCTGGGGCTAACATTTTCACTTCAAAGCCTTTATTAAACTTCTCATTATGCTCCACCCCCAAGGGCATGTTTTTCGAGCAAATATTTTCTTTTATGGCCCCATCACTTCCCACTAAATAAGCATCAGGCAAACCGCCCATCCAGATTTGAACACTGTCCCCCAACGCATTCAGCTCGAGAATCGTCGCGCAGCAAAACATGTAATCGGGTAGCATGGATGAAAGCATTTTATTAAATTCAAAGGCAATTTCACCCACACTTAAATGGCGTAATACTAATTGTTCAAAGCTGTGGGCAATGGGTAACGTGCCAATGGATGCACCCAAACCATGGCCGGTGAAATCCCCTAAAAAAATGTATAATCCGCCTGATGGACTAGGGGCAGACAACAATATATCGCCATTAAAGGTAGAGGCGGGTGCTATGTGACTGCGCAAACTTTCGCACTCACTTAAGTTGTGCTCCAAGGCCTTATTAAATATGTGTTCAACAATGCTTTGTTCACGCTGCCAACGACTATTATGCAGGGTTAATTCTGCGTTATTTTTAGTGATGACTTTGGTGAGTTCTCTAATGCGCATATGGGCGGCAATCTTTGCCTTTAACACAGCATCGTTATACGGCTTTGATAAAAAATCGTCCCCCCCTGACTCTAAACATTGACTAAGGGCTTTATCATCTTCAAGTGCCGTTAAAAAAATAACAGGTACATAATTTCCATCCCGCTGTATGGCCTTAATTTGTTTGGTGGCCTCTAAGCCATCCATAACCGGCATCATAACGTCCATTAGGACAATGTCTAACTCATGTTTTTTGAAAGCATCAACGGCCTCTTGACCATCTTGCGCTTCAACTATTTCGTGCCCATCATCTTCCAATAACCATGTAAGAATCGCACGATTGGTGGCTTGGTCATCTACTACCAAAACTTTCATTTAGTTAAACCCTTTCCTGCCAATTCAATTGCTCATACATGCTATACAAACTTAAATTTCTTATCAAAATGGGCAATACTAAAAATCTTCATAAGGTTAGGCTGACAATTGCGAATTTCTATTGCGCAATCTTCACTGCCTAAATGATTTTTCATATTCAATAACATGCCTAACGCTGAGCTATCGATGTATTCTGTCTGCGACAAATCAACCGCAAACGAAGAGTCGCTGCCCGCTAATTCGCTGTATGAATCCCGAAACTCCTGCAATATATTAAAATCAAATCGACCACTTATAGAGATCGTCATTTGGTTTCCCTGCTGATTTACATTTACGTTGGACATACCCTTGCCTTTTAAGTCGGACTCCACCTTAGAATAGATGCATAATAGGATTTTGCGCACCACAGGCTCACTTTCTATTCATTAGGTTTGCGTAAATCAACATAGAGGGAACACTTTGAGAGAAAAAATCGTGAACAACCCCCTGTACTTAGGCTTTTTAATGACCGTAGGCTGGCTGAGCGTGGCTTTGGGGACGTTAGGGATCTTTTTACCGGTATTACCCACCACCCCTTTTTTACTGCTGGCCGCGGGCTGCTTTGTGCGCTCAAGCCCTAAGTTTTATCAGTGGCTGGTGCAGCACCCCAGATTAGGGGGATATATAATGCATTATTTAAGTGGGGAAGGCCTGCCTAAACGAGCCAAAATCATCACTATATTAATGATTTGGTTTTCTATTGGTTTGTCGACTTGGCTGGTGATTCCCATATTTTGGGGGAAAATTGGCATGTTAAGCATTGCCGTTGGGGTGAGCATTTATATAGTGCGACTGCCCACACTGGAGCTAAAGAAGTAACCTTACACTTATAAAGGTTATTCAGCGGCGCCGATGATCGGGTGACTTCTACCTCAACCACACCTCTACACGACGATTTTTGATCTTTCCTGACCGGCTTTGATAGCTGGCCAGTGGGTTAAATTCACCATACCCAGTACTTAATTTAGCGTATACCCCTAAACGAGCCAGCTCACGACGCACCGCCATGGCACGTAATTTTGACAACAATTTAGAGCGCTGAGCATTTTTGCGCCTATCGCCAAAACCAATTAACATAATCTCTTTAGGTTTATCTTGCTGTTGCATGAAATACACTAAACGCTGAACATCTTTACGGGCTTTGTTATCCAATTTTGCACTGCCTGCATTGAATCTAAAATTAACACTTAGGCGCTGATTGCCTTGCACTAATTTTAAGTATTCCGCAGGTAAATCTTTGGCCAACGCAGTATTCATAGCGGCTACATTTTGTGAAATAAAACCCTGTTTTTCGACTATTTTTTGCCCATGTAAACCCTGACAAAATGCTATAAATTCCCGCACATACGCGTTATCTGATTCACCTTTTGTATATAAAAACAATCGACGTGAAAGCGCGTAGTCTTCGGTGGCCACCGTTAACAAGGACGGTTTAAAAGCAGCCTGACCATCGCTAATAGCCAGTAGTTTACTGGAACCTACAAACGCTAACCCAATAAAACCAATGGCGCTGGGATCACTCACAATATCGGTCACCAGCTCCTCACTGGATTCATAACGTTGTGCGGCCGCACTTAATGGCGATGTTTTATCCAACACCATATTTTTAAAACTGTCCCAAGTGCCCGATTTATCGTCACGCGCATACAAATTAATAGCCCGATCCGGCCCTCCAAACTCACTCCAACTTTTAGCGTTTCCTGAAAATATTCTTGCCAACTGTTTTTTATTTAATTGCTTGATGGGGTTTTGTGGGTGCACAACTATGGCTAATCCGTCTATGGCCACAACATGTTCACTGTTGTTACTGCGTAAATTTACACCGACTTTCGCTTGCTTAACTTCATGGTCTTTCACCGGCCGTGACGACGCCCAAATACCGGCATCCCCACTCATTAGCCCTTTAAAACCGGTGCTGGAGCCATGTGCCGCGATATGAATTTGAATCGTTTTCCCCTGAGGCAACCAATCCCCTTTCACCACTTTTTCATTACTGTTGGGTAAAGAATGAATGCGTAAATTTTTAAGCCCTTTTTCATGCAAATATCGTTTGGCTAAATTAGGCGTTAAGCTTTCTCCTAACGTGTTTGAGCCATGCATTGAAAACAACGTGATAACCGCTTCATTGCTGTATACATCTTGGAACGGTTGAGGGGTCATGTTTATATGGGCCACGGCCATTTTACCTGCTGCGTCTTTTGCAGCACTCGTGGCGGCAAACGCGCCCGCTTGCATGACACAAGCCATTATCATCACTAAAAACCATTTCATGAATTCGCTATACCTAAGGCTTTAAAGCGCATTAGGATAATTAACAAATGTGACATTTTTATTACAGAACTGTAATAAAAGGGATGATGAAGTAATAAAAATTGAAGAGTAAAAGAAGGGCTGAAAAAGAATTGGAAAAATGAAGGGTAGCTAGAAAAATCAGCCGTCGAGACAACGGCTGATCAATACACCATTAATCTTCGTCTGGCAAAGCAGCATCGATTAAGGTTTTTAATTCACCGTTTTCGGCCATTTCAGTGATGATGTCACAACCGCCAACTAACTCACCCTTTACCCATAACTGTGGGAACGTTGGCCAGTTTGCATATGCAGGTAACTGGGCGCGAATTTCAGGATTCGTTAAAATATCAACATAGGCAAAACGCTTACCGCATTCCATCAAGGCTGTTACGGTACGGGCCGAAAAACCGCACTGTGGCTGGTTTGGGTTGCCCTTCATGTACAATAAAACGGTGTTAGATTCGATTTGCTCTTTTATTTGGGCAACAACTTCAGACATGCTATTTCTCTCATTTACGTTAATTCTGGCCATATTTTACCTAATACCCCAGTGTTTTACTAGGGTTTGGCTCATTAGCAAATACAGGCCTTGATTTGGATCATTGCTCACCAACTTAGTAGGGCTACCATTTATGCCGCTACAGGCCGCATTGCACTACTTTGTCGGCATCCAGTAGGTGCTCATATCTCTCATCGGTAAGCGACATAAAAAAGCATACTATGGCTTCAATATTTTCTGGTGAAAGGGGTTTATCATTGCCGCTTAATACATCGTGTTCAATGTTCTCACTAATTTCTGCTACCAAGAATAACTCGCCACTTTCAGGATTTTGTATGGTGTTAGCTACGGCGTTATTATCTAGATTAAGCGCCCTAAACTTTGCATGTTCATAAAAATGCAATACCGTCTCTAAGGTCTGAAATACACCGTTATGCATATAAGGTGCACTCACCGCCACGTTGCGCAAAGTAGGCACTTTAAACTTACCTTTTTGGGCCACATCTGTAACGGCTGGATTGTTAAATAAACCAGTATCGGGTCCAACTGCAAGATTCATTGTGCGTAACTGTACATTCTCAGGCACACCAATATTATGGTATTCAAAACTGGTAAAGGTTTCCTGTTTATGGCTTAACGGGCGTAACTGATGACAGGAAGCACAGGTAAAGTCTGAAGAGAAAAACAACGTTTTACCGGTACGGGCCTTTGAAAGAACGGGATAGATGTACTCCCCTGTTAGGCTGCGGTCATATTTGGAATTAAAGGGTGAAAATTCTGCCGACTTCTCAAACTCACCTATGCTTTGCGCCATGGCCAAATAGGCTGCATCAGCATCATTAAAAATATCTGCGCCATAAAGGTATTCAAACGCGGCGATATATTCACTATTTTCTTGCAGGCGATCAATGACGCTGGCTTTATCTGGCATGCCCATCTCATCAGGGTTAGTGGGTGGCCCACCCGCTTGCCCGGCTAGATCATTCTCACGGCCGTCCCAGAACTGCCCACCTAAAAAGCCCACGTATTCTGCAATACCTGCCTGACTGACTGCACGTTTACGACTGCCATGGGCAAACTGGGGGCTAAATGCGGCATAAGCGGCGGTGGGAGCATTACGGTCTCCAATAGAGACTCCATTATCCCCCAACGAACCGGCTGACGCTTTATTACCAACGCTGGCATCATTCACTCGCTCATCAATAAAACCATGTTCAGGGTTATGGCAGGTTGCACACGACTGGCTCCTATTAAGGGATAGGTTCACATCCACATATAATTCAGCCCCTAATAAGGCTTTGCTTGATAATTTGGGAGCTGCAACCTCATCACTGCTTTCACTGCCACACCCCATTAACACGCTACTAAGCGCCAAACTCACCCACAATTTATTCATATTTCTGCCAACCACTAATAATCAATCTATATCCTATCAGTCGAAAATATTAGCACATTGACCTGCGACAAAGAATCAAAAGTACTCGCAATAGCACCTGCAGTTGCGAATCAATTTCATTTGCATTACTATGCGCGCCATATTACCTGCAGAGGCCTATCAGAATGCCTCTTAGAATCTATAATTTGAATGAAGGAAAAGTTCATGAAACTATTCAATTTGGCAGCCTGCATCACCGCCGCTTCTCTACTAGCTGCTTGTGGAAGTGACAGCGATAACTTTGTAGCATCACCAGCACAACAAAACCTAATAGATACTAACGCAGACATCGCTTACGCGACTTACACTGACTCGGTTGAAACGGCCATAGATTTAAAAGCAGCCTTGGCTGCATTTAAATTAGCGCCTACAGACATTACCTTACAAGCTGCCAAAACAGCTTGGTTAGTATCGCGCGAGCCTTACGGACAATCTGAAGTGTATCGTTTCCGCGAAAGCCCAATCGAAGAAGTGGAAGGCGACCTAAATGCATGGCCATTGGGTGAAGCATTAATTGATTACGTGGCCACCAATGATACCGATTTTACCGCCGATCAAGTGGGTGTAACCGCTAACAGTGCTGGTATCAATGATGCCGACAACGGCATCGTAGATGGCTCCATCGTCACACAAAATATTATTGGTACAACACAGGTGGTTATTAATGATGCGTTATTGGCCACTACCGCCAGCGCCGCTGACGAACATGATGTAATCGCCGGTTACCACGCCATTGAGTTTTTATTATGGGGTCAGGATTTAAACACCTCCACTCAAACCACCACTAACGGTACTGACCGTGATGATGCTGTGAACACTACCTCGACTGGCGGTCAACGCCCTCTTACTGATTTTGTTTCGGCCACCGCCAACGATACGGCAGATCGTCGCCACCAATTCCTTGAAGTAGCCGTTGATAAACTGATTAGCGACTTAGAACAAGTACAAACTGCTTGGATCGAAGGTGTTGCCGATAACTATCGTGCACAGTTTACTACCATCACCAGCGAAACTGATTTCAATCAAAAATTTACCGAAATTTTAAACGGCATGGGCACCTTGTCTGAAGGTGAGCTAGCAGGTGAGCGTATGCAAATCGCCTTCGCTTCCAACTCACAAGAAGACGAGCACTCTTGTTTCTCTGATAACACCCACCGTGATATCTGGTTAGATGCCGAGGGTGTATCCAACAGCTTTTATGGTTCTTACGCCGGTTACGATAGCACTCTGAATGGTACTGACGATGTGACCACCAACGCGGTTGACGGATATGGGATTGACGACTACTTGAAAGAAGTGGGCTTGGATTCATTAGCGGCCAGCGCCAAAGATGCATTTGACCTGACCGAAACTAACTATACAGAAATTGATACGCTGGCCCGTGCTGGCTCTCCGTTTGATGTTCAAATCATGGCTGCGAATCGCACAGCACAAAGCCCAATTGCTAAAACCATTATTTCTTTGGAAGCACAGGCCCGTGCCATTCAAGATATCGCCGACGAGCTTAACCTAGGTGACGTGGTTGAAGATGGTGCATCTGAGTGTGAAACCACTACTCCTGATGTTGCATGTTAATCAATTATTGATTCAAATAACTGAATTAACATATTGATGAAATATTTAGCTTTACAGAAACCGAGCCTTGCTCGGTTTTCTGCCGTTCTATTGAACGCTATTTTAGGTTTGTTAGTGGGCTGCAGCGAACACTCACCTGCGGAACACATTGCCCCAGCCTACCAATCAAGTGAAGCCTTGCCCGGTGGCGCCACATCGGCCTCACCCAAACCCTTTGTGAGCTTTCAATTACCTGCAGCCAACCTAGCCCGAGAATTAAAGTCAGACTTTTATGCAGGCCAGGCCTTGGCAAAACAGCCCTGGGTTAAGGCCCCCACTATCACCACCGCCCGAGATGGCCTGGGCCCTATATACAATGCACGCACTTGTTTAAGCTGCCACATCAAAGGGGGAAAAGGCTTCATTTCAGATACCGACCAAGTACCGTTATTGGGCACCCTTATTCGTTTAAGCAAACCCGGTGTTATCACTGAGGAATTTACCCAGGCGGGTATCATCCCTCACCCGGTTTATGGGGATCAAATTCAAGGGCAGTCTATCTCTTTGGCGCATCAGCTGCGTCATTCACAGAAGCCTGGCACCTTGCAACACGATGTGGCACCTGAAGCCTATGTTTATATTCAGTGGCAGCAGCATGCCTTTACGTATCCTGATCAGCATCAAGTCCAGCTGAGACAGCCTAGTTTAGAGTTTCGTAACCTAGGTTATGGCCCTCTGGGGGATGACACTCTGGTTAGCATTCGCGTGGCGCCCGCCATTCATGGCATGGGTCTTTTGGAGTTAATTCCTCAACAAGACATTGACTTATTGGCCGATGAAAACGACCAAGATGGTAATGGCATCTCTGGCAGGGTAAATCAGGTATGGGATGTGGAAAAACAAACCATGGCCCCGGGTCGGTTTGGCCTAAAAGCCAACAAACCCACTCTGGCCATGACGGTTGCCGGTGCGTTTGCAGGGGATGTGGGCATTAGCAACTCCCTGTTCCCACAACAGCCTTGCACAAAAGCACAGTCAAAATGTTTGGCCGCCCTTAATGGTAATGACGCGGGGGGCTTTGAACTGCCCGATCATTTACTCGACTTAGTGGTGAACTTTAATCGCAATTTAGCACCTTTAAAGCGCAGCCATTTTAAATCTGAAAAGATCATGCAGGGACGAGAAATGTTTTACGCACTTGCTTGCAACCAATGCCATACACCCAGTTTTAAAACCGGCGAGAGTCAATCGTTTCCCCACTTAGCAGGACAAACCATCTGGCCTTACACTGATTTATTGCTGCATGACATGGGTGACAAACTAGCCGATAACCGCCCCGACTTTTTGGCCAGCGGCAATGAGTGGCGCACGCCTCCCTTATGGGGTGTTGGCGTTCAACATCAGGTGAACGGAAGTCGCGCCCTACTTCACGATGGGCGAGCACGCACCATAGAAGAAGCCATTCTTTGGCATGGTGGCGAAGCTGAAAACAGTAAAGCCAAATTTATTGAACTGGCGAAAAAAGATCGTGAGACCCTAATATTTTTTGTAAAATCGTTATAGGTTTTCTAAATGGATATGATTAAAAGATGAAACAGTTATTACCACAAGAGGGGCTGTCTCGTCGTCGTTTTTTTAAATCCTTGGCCGTGTTGGGGCTTTCAGTCCCAGCCGCCCATGCCATGTTTGATTTAAAATGGCTCACCGAGCAACCTGCAAATGAATTGTGGCTTAGCGCCCAGGGGCGCAAACAAGGACAATTTAGCTTGGGCTGGATCAATCCACCTCAACAAACATCCAACCAGACTCTGGCCGATTTTCGTGGTCATGGCCTTTGTCAAAACCCTATTAACTACCATCAGGTGGTGATGTTGGCACGCCGTCCAGGCACGTTAGCCATTGTGGTAAATGTAGCCAGCGGCGAAATAGAAAAATCATTTCACTGTGCCCCTAACCGTAACATGCAAGGGCACGCTGTTTTTAGTGATGATGGCCTTTTTTTATTCAATGCCGAGGCCGACTCCAGCACAGGTGAAGGCAAAATCACCGTGCGAGAAACCAACA
>JAPYOO010000158.1:0-2814 GCA_029938135.1 Bermanella sp.
ACCCAGCTGGTCCAATACATAAGGTAAACCGGAATGGGCTTTTTAAGTTTCACGGGTCGAGTTTCAGCCTTATCAATCACTTTACTAATAAGCTGCGAATTCCAGTTTTGACCTTTTAACAAAGCGTGGGCCAGTTGTAAGGGTTTTTCTACCCGGATGCAGCCACTGCTTAGGGCGCGCATCTCTCGGCCAAACAATTCTTTGTGATTGGTGTCGTGCAAGTAAATTGATTTGTCGTTGGGCAAAACAAATTTTACATTCCCTAGCGAATTATTACTGCCGGGTGCTTGCACCATGCGGTAGGTATTTATGCGACTGTTAAAGCCATCCCAATCAATGTTCTCTAAATCAATTTCTTGCGCTGGGGTTTGCCAGCCTTCAAATACTTTGAAATGTTTATCAGTTAAATAGTCGGGGTTACGTTGAGCCGTGGGTAAAATATCGCGTATGGCAATACGGTGAGGCACGTTCCAGTGCGGGGCTAATATAACCGCACTAATCGTCTCTACTAATACAGGGGTGCGGCGCTGATTCCGGCCTATTACCACTTTCATACTTAATTCGCTGTGGCCGTCGTCAATTAAATCTAAACGAAAGTCAGCCATGTTTACCAATATATAACGCTGCCCCATATCCACCGGTAGGTAACGCCAGCGTTTCATATTAAGCGCGATGCGTTGCGCAATAAAATAAGGAGCTACATTTAAGGTGTCTAAGGTAATTTGGGTTAATTTACCGTCGGCTGTTAAACCATTACGAACCTGATAATGCTTAAGCGCTGCTACCGTTTCTTTATCCATTACATATTCCGCAGCGCCTTTATTTTTGTGATAGCGCTGCTCTAATAATAACGGATTTTTATCCTCACTCGCTGAACCAAACCACGCCACGGTATTGTTAAAGTCACCATAGGCTTTAAGCATCCAACGTAATCTAGGTATTTGAGCATGGCTACCCCCTAGCGTTAAATTTGTCTCTATGTTTAACGGATACCAAATACCGCTTTCGGCAATGTCTTGATATCGATCTAGCTCTTTTGCTAACCGTTCGTACCCTGGGTGTTGGGGCACTAAGTCACTCACTAGGCTGCGCAGTTTGCCTTTATTCAATGATTGCGATAATAAGCTAATCACATCTAGGGAAGTGATTCTAATAGAAGGCGCGGAGGCCACTTTTTTAAAAGACGGATGATCCAGCTCACCGGTGTTAGGCAGTAATTCACGGTTTAATACTTGCTGGGCATAATCTATAAACGCATCGGATAATAAAATATCAATGGCCGCGGCGTGTTTGGGTTGGTTGCTTAAACGCTTAATTTCAGTTTGTAGCTTGGCAATGCGATAGCGATACGCTTTCCATTCATCGCTGGCGGTGTGTTTAAGGCTGCGTACTAATATTTCCCCCGACTCATTAAGGGCAAAGTGATCCATCCAAATAGGTTGATAATCATGTTGGCGATACAGGGCATCTAACTCTTCACGGTATTGCAGGCTAACGTTGCCCACTACTTTCCCAGGCGCGTCGTATAACCAGTACTCAATGCTTTCTTTGGCCACTAAGGGTGCCATCACGGGCCGAGTACTGCCGCTTAAAAACAGGGCCAAATACAGTAACGCCATACAGATACCAGCTAAAATCAAAATGATTCGATGCTGCTTTTTACCTGACGGATAGCGGTTTTGGCGATGATGCTGAAAAGATGCGCTTCTTTGCATAGTGCAAAGTATGGCAGGGCTGAAGGGGTTATGTGATGTATTTCACGTAGGCTTTAAGTAATGCCTTTGTGTGTTAATGCAAAACCATGTTAACTAAAAAAATGACGCGTTAAAAATCAACCAGTTAGCGATGT
Source organism: Bermanella sp. (assembly GCA_029938135.1). Taxonomy (GTDB): domain Bacteria; phylum Pseudomonadota; class Gammaproteobacteria; order Pseudomonadales; family Oceanobacteraceae; genus Bermanella. The sequence continues at coordinate 1,850 of JAPYOO010000158.1, forward strand.
TTATTTACGTCTAAAATAAATAGGTAAAAAAATGACGGCTATTAATAAGTAAATGATCTAATAAAATAGTTTTTAAATCGTGGTTCTTGGGGGAGAACGTTATTCAATATAAGGCATTAAGGGGCTGCAGAAGCATGTAACAAGTCACTTAGTCAGTACGGTCACGGCCATTTCTGGGTTATCCACAAGCCTCACATTGTCATTTAATGCACTATTAACGGCACCACCGCTTCCTTTAATAGCCACAACGCCTTTTTTTAAACGAATAAACATATTAATTAATTTTTTCGTGCCGTCTCCACCACCAATGACAATGGCCGCCTGACAATTATCACAAATCATTTGGTGTTTGGCGTTGGTATCCAAAGCGTAAAGGGTTTCATCACAATATGGTTTGTCGGCAGTACGCTGGGTATTTTGTAAAATAGCCACAGTGTGTCCCTTGACACTTTTTGCACCTTTAAACGCATGGATAAAGGTACCTGTAATATTCCCTGAGCAAACTGTAAAGCCGCGCAAAGCTAAAAGACGCCCAACTTCAAATGCACGTTCTTTATTAGAGTCCGAGCAACTGGTTGCATAGCCTAACACCGCTATATTTTTTTCATTCATGTGAGGTAATCCTACTAATGAGCTTTAACCCTAAGCGTTTACACACGTTTATGGTGCCTTATTACCTTCTGCGGCGGTTTTATTAGTTTTTTTCAACTTCATATTTTTAAAAGCATAGTCTATGAGGAATTACAGGGGCGTGTGATGAGATCTATTTGTAAATAATTCATCATAATACATACCTTAACTTCATCACCAGCGACAAGTTAAATACAAAGACTGCATTTTATTGATATGGTTGCTAGCTAGGCTTGTTAGATAGCTTTTTCTTGCATAATAAAGCAAAACCAACAATTAGTAATACAAAAAACAACATAGTAAAACTACTTTTAAGAATGGTGAAGGTACTTGCC
>JAPYOO010000158.1:2914-7891 GCA_029938135.1 Bermanella sp.
ATAAATATAGATCACGGCCTTCTTCACCTAATGTTGTCAGTAACTCATTGGCATAACTAAAGGAATAACCTGCAGGAGATAAATCGAATAAAGGTAAGTGTGGAGCGAATGCTGCAACAGAAGGAATTGAATACAACAGCATGGCTGAATACACGGTCATAGTTAATGCAAAAAGAATAAGAATGACTCTTCCGGTTGCGTGACTCTGCATATAACGAATTAAAACTTTCATATTGAAAACTCCAAACGATGACGAGTACATGCCGCCTAAACAGAAAAAAGTTGCTGGCTACACTGGTTAAAACCTAGGTCGGTTTTACTTTGTCGACAAGCATATCTATAAATTTTAAAAATCGCCTTTGTCGGGTTTCGGGCTTCTTTGCACTGGTTAATCCGTACGCGATGACATAACGACTTGATTTAGTGAGTGTGTCAAAAAATTGTTTCGCCGCAGGCTTGCTCTCTAGTGCCGCTAGGAAATCCGCAGGCACTTTCATTTCACTGGCCACATAGGCGTTCTCCCACCGGCCGTCTGCTTTGGCGGCCATAACGTGCGCAAGCCCATACTCGGTCATCCGGCCTTCGGTTATCAAACGCTCCACATGCTCAGCGTTTCTTTTAGACCAGTTGCTTCGCGCTTTTCTTGGCGTGACCCGCTGTAGATAGGCTTGTTCATCGATTGACTTCTTAACACCATCGATCCAGCCCCAGCACAGTATCTCAACCACAACATCGTCCCACGTCACACTAGGAATGCCCGATTTTTTCTTGAATATCTTCACCCACAGTTCAGTTTCTATGGCGTGATGTACCTTCAGCCAGCGGCCAAGATCTTTAGGCGATGCAAAGGTCATGATTCTTGTGGGATGGGGTTCAGGCATACTCTAAAGTCTCTTGGGTATAACGTTTCGCTTAGGGGCGTAGTTTTCTGCTTTCCGTGTGAAGCACAAACCAAGCGGTTAGTTATATTTTATTGGATTCATCTTGATATGTTTGTTTGCTGTATCCATGGACTTTTGTACTTCCAAATATAGCAAAAGGAACGCCATTTCCTCCTAGTTTGGTATACATAACCCTATATTCTGGGTTTTGGTTTATATCTCTCTCACACCAGTTTATGTTTTCGTTATTTAAAAAAGCTCTGGCTTTCTTGCAATATGGACAGCGAGCCGTAGTAAATACGACCACATCGCATGATGGGTCAATTTCATGTGCGCTTAAATTTATAGGCTTATTAACAAATTGATAGCCCGCAACAATAATAATTATGAGTAATATAAGTTTATTCAATGTGATCTTCCTTGGAAACGCTTTAGCTAAAGGGCATGCGACTAGCGCATCCAGTAAGGGGCCGTAACGCATTTCAGCGTATTGTTATGTGCCTAAGCATCAACCAAAAACTCTAGAGCTTTGGAAGATTTAGTCGGCCTAATTTCAGTTATTTCATAGCTTGCTAGGTTCTCTTTCTTAAATGGGTCTAGCGCTAGTATTTGCATTAATTCTTCTCGATCTTCTACTGTAGCAAGGATAATCCCACCCGTTCGAGGTTCTTTACGACCAGAGAGCTGAAAATTCCCAATACTATATTGTTTATCCAAAAATTCGACATGCTCTGAAATTAGTAGATCAATCTTTTCCAATGGGGATGTATAGGTAATTGAAACTATAAACAAAACGATTCCTTTCTAAAGATGAAGCGCACATAAAAGTGCGATAGAACAGCCCCTTCGGTCCGTTTATTTTATTTTAAGCTTTTTTATATGATAGTCCATACCCTAAACCTGCTGGCACCCCGAATACAAGACCAACCGTTAATACCATTTTTAAGTAAATTAACCAGCCCCATATTGTAGGATACCCATTAACTGCTTTTATAATGTTTTTACCCATAAATTGAGCTTCTATCTCTCCAATATAACTTCCATCAGGGTATGGCCACTTAAGTATCCCAATATAAAGACAGCCAACTAAAAAACCCAAACACCCGCACCTTATTAGATTTAACCCAAATATCTTTTCAATAGCAAAAGCGAAAGGTACGTAAGTTGCCACATGTAGTAATGTTATAGGAACTGAAAATATCAGCAATAATAAAGGTCCCGTAGGGTTTGTTGCGGAAAAACCCAAACTCCCTATCCCTAATAACAAAATTATAGATGGAATGAGAGTAGCAACAATTATCGGTAGTAAATGATTCATAGAGTTTAACGCTTTTAACGGCCCAGCCGCGAAGTGGTGATGGTTGATAAACGTGTTAGGAGGCTTTACCACACTGACCTCCCTCTCTCATTAGAAACTGCCTTACTTGGGCCGATTCCTCTTTTGTACGAGTCGAACCCCGTTCGCGATCATTAGGTTAAGCTATTTGTCAGTCACTTGCGACAATCGTCAAAATTTCTTAATTAAGAATATTTGGCTTAGTAATAGGCTCCCCGTTATCATGGAAAAATGCAGAAGGCTTGTTTAGCCCTTTTATTTTCCAGACAATAAGTTTGGAAAGACTTCTAAGGACGATCTTAAAAGTAGACCCTCTCAAGTCAGCAGGGACTTCTTGGTAAGCAAATTTCGTTTGAATATGGCCTCTATTTTTTCCTAATTCTTCGTCTCTGGTTGAAGCATTATCCATGAAGTTATGGATAACCCCAATAGATGGAACTCCTGCCCCCATTGAATTACCTATTGGAGTATTGCAACATTTTGTATGCCAGCGATACAAACCTTCAGCGCTTAACCTAACACTTGAAATCTGTTCAATTCCTTCTGTAATTTTGATATTAGAAATGGGCATTTGAAATATGTCGGTACCACCGTATTGATCTAATACATTACTTTCTTGCTTTAAATATTGTGCAAACGATTGGCAGTCATCACAGCAACACGTAATTCTTGTGCCGGAACTTCCGTTTACGCTCTTAGTTTTCCCTTTAACTGTCCCACATGAACATTTTAATGTTATTTCTGGCATTAGATTGGTACTCCATATTTAGTGTCTTTTAAATGTAACTGTCATTGATTTAATCGCGTAATTACCATCGGCATAGTGTTCTCTCCTTTGATTGTTCCCACTGTACCAGCTATGACTGACAGCTAGTGTCAGTCATAGCTGGTACACTGATATTATTTAAATTTGGAGGAATCATGCGTTCAGACCGACTTCTTTCATTAATGATGCTATTACAAAATCGAAAACACATGACGGCAGAAGAATTAGCCCATGAACTAGAGGTATCAAAGCGAACCATTTATCGTGACATTGATGCTTTAAGTGTTGCGGGTGTGCCGGTCTACGCTAACGGAGGGCCTGGCGGCGGTTATGCCTTGCTGGACGGTTATCGTACTAGCCTTACTGGACTGAATAAAAATGAGATTCAGGCCCTATTTATGCTGACCATACCTGGGCCTATATCCGATTTAGGCGTGAGCCAGCAGCTTAAAACGGCCATTCTTAAATTAACCAGTTCATTTAGCGACGATCACATCGAACATGCTAATTACCTCCGTCAACGTTTGCACTTGGATGCGACAAAATGGTTTCAAACAAATGAAGCGGTACCTCATTTAAAAACCGTTCAAGAGGCGGTTTGGCAAGATCATCAATTAGTACTTTCTTATCGCCGTAGTAACGGCGCTGTAAGTGAACGTACAATTTCACCCTATGGATTAGTGGCCAAGGCAAGTATTTGGTATCTGATTGCTGAAACAGAGCGGGGGACCCGTGTGTATCGGGTATCTAGAATTGAAGCTATCCAGATAGCTCAAACGCATTTTACCCGGCCCCAAGATTTTGATTTGGCTGAGTTCTGGTTAGGTTGGGTGAGCAGCTACAAGACTAGCTTGCCAAAATATCCAGTAACCCTGCGTATTAGCCCAGATTTGGCTTCTATCTTGCCATCCATCTTAGGGCATGATGTTAGGTCGCTTGTTGAACAAGCACAGCCCGATTCAAAAGGTTGGCGAATAATTGATTATACTTTTGAAAGGATTGAACAGGCTCAAGCATATATATTGGGAATGGGAGCATCAGTGGATGTTATTACCCCTGAGGAGTTACGAGTTAGTGTATTGAAAATTGCCAAGGAGGTTGTGGCACATTATTCTCGTTGAAATATTACCCGCTAATGCAACATGTTCTTGTTATGTGTTTGATTTTATATACCTGTTTCTATAGATATATAAACTAACTAACACGACAGGTATTATTAAAATCAATGATGAATAGATATCGCCAAATCTAGAAAAAAATAATGGAGTAACTGAAATAGAAAAACCAGCCGACAATATATGTTTTTTAAACTCAGATAAATTAATACTATTAACGGACATAAAAGCGATAGTCCAAATCAAAGAGCCGAGAAAACCAAATAAAATTAACCCAATAAATGCCACGAACAATGGGACAAATAAATTCTGTAACGGGTCAGTTTTTCCAGTAATTAAGTCAGGAACAACTAGCACCAAACCAATAATAAAAGACCAAGCTATTAAGGAAATGACTATAGAACTTAATACTCTAAAATATATTTTCATTGAAGAACCAAATACTTACACATAACGCTCATCTTACCGATGGATAAAAATTGGTGCGTGTTTTTGCGTTCCTTTTTAAAAATCTGCGACACTTTTGCCTAGTCCTGTAGAGGTGATTGTTATGTGATAATTGCGTTTCATACTTGATAATAGGTTTTTCTTATACGTTTCAAAACCATAGAGATTCCGATAATAGCTAGTGATGTCGCACAAATTACGACAAAGTTCAGTAGTCCAAATATCCACCACGGTATAGAGAAACTATGCGAGTATAATGAACCTTCGGCACCTCCTACTATTGGGATTAATACAAAACCGACTAATGAAGCTTTGGCGATATATTCTTTAGGGCACTTTGCCGCATATTGCTGCCTAACGCCAAGAATTACCGTTAATAAAAATGAACCTATAACTGATAATATGAATACCATCTGGCCTCCACTTTAACGC
>JAPYOO010000017.1:0-16404 GCA_029938135.1 Bermanella sp.
GTAAAATACCCAACGTTTTTAGGTTCAAGAAGGCTTCAGCCGATAACTTAGAACCCACACCTAAACCCAACATAATGGTTACTATGTTGATCAAAGAGTTTTGCACGGTATCGCTTAAACGATCTACTACACCACACTCTTTCATTAGGTTACCAAAACAGAACATGCCTAATAACGGCGCCGCTGATGGTAACGCTAGCGCAACCAAAATCAGCACCACAATTGGGAACAAGATTTTTTCAGTTTGGCCTACATGGCGAGACTGCACCATTTGAATCTTACGCTCTGCATCGTTGGTAAAGGCACGCATGATTGGTGGCTGAATCATTGGCACTAACGCCATGTATGAATATGCCGCAACCGCGATGGCACCCAATAGTTCCGGAGCCAGTCGTGACGCCACAAAAATTGAGGTTGGGCCGTCGGCCCCACCAATAATACCTATGGCCGCCGCTTCATTAAGGCTGAAGTCCATGATGCCGTAGTGGTTCATCACCACCGCACCTATCACCGTACCAAAAATACCAAATTGCGCCGCCGCACCTAAAAGCAGAGTTTTAGGGTTAGCCAGTAAAGGACCAAAATCGGTCATAGCGCCCACACCCATAAAGATAAGCAGTGGGAACAAACCGGTTGCAATACCCGCATTGTAAATGTAATACAACAAACCCGCTGGGGTGGTTAGGTGACCCACAGCATCGTAAACAGGCGCATCATAAAAACCCGCACCTGGAATGTTTACAAAGATTGCACCTATGCCGATTGGCAATAGTAGCAAAGGCTCAAAGCCTTTTTTAATGGCTAAAAACAACAGCAACAGCCCGATGCAGATCATCAGTGCCTGGCCCGCTTCCATCTGGTAAATACCAGAGTCCATCAATAATTGTATAAGTTTATCCACGGTCAGCCCCTTACGCGATGGTCAGCAGAGTTTGGCCAACTGTCACAGAGTCACCGGCTTTCACGCTGATGCTACCGATAACACCGGCTTTAGCTGCGCGAATTTCAGTTTCCATCTTCATGGCTTCTAGGATAACCACAACATCGCCTTCCGCGACTTGCTGGCCTACTTCCACTTCAACTTTCCAGATGTTACCGGCAAGAGGAGCATCCAAAGGATCACCACCACCTACCGCAGCAACTACACCGGCAACAGGAGCCGCTGCACCGCCAAAGCTAAGCGCCGCACCGTTGATTGGTGCAAGGTCAGTTACGTCACCGCCGTCGTCTACTTTCACTACGTATTCGTTGCCGTCTACGTTTACTGTGAAGGTGTCTTCAGCATCACCCTTAGGTGCTGGTTCAAACGCATCTGGGTTACCACGGTTCTCTAGGAACTTAGGCGCCACTTGAGGGAATAAGGCATAGGTAAGTGCGTCGTCAATCTTGTCTGCGGCAAGAGTGAAACCCTTATCAGCGGCCAAAGCGTCAACATCCGCAATGATCTTGTCCATTTCGTTTTCTAGCAAATCAGCCGGACGACAAGTAATCACTTCTGCACCGTCTAGTACACGTGCCTGCAATTCTTTGTTAAAAGGCGCAGGTGCTGCACCGTATTCACCTTTAAGAATGCCTTGCGTCTCTTTAGAGATAGACTTGTAACGCTCGCCCGTTAATACGTTAAGTACTGCTTGAGTACCTACGATTTGAGACGTTGGGGTTACCAATGGAATGTGACCAAGGTCTTCACGTACACGTGGAATTTCAGCCAATACTTCGTCGAACTTGTCAGAAGCACCTTGCTCGCGCAATTGGTTTTCCATGTTGGTTAACATGCCACCAGGAACTTGTGCCACAAGAATACGAGAGTCGGTGCCACGCATGGCGCCTTCGTACTTGGCATACTTCTTACGCACAACACGGAAGTAAGCCGCAATCTCTTCAAGTTTAAGAAGGTCTAAACCGGTGTCACGCTCGGAGCCAGCCATAGCAGCCACTACGGTCTCTGTAGCAGAGTGACCATAGGTCATGGACATGGAAGAGATAGCCGAGTCAACACGGTCAACACCCGCTTCGATGGCTTTAAGAATCGCCATATCAGACATACCCGCAGTTGCGTGGCAGTGAAGTTGAACTTCAAGGTCGGTTTCTTTCTTAAGGCGCGAAACTAATTCGTAAACTTCATAAGGATTGATGATACCGGCCATGTCTTTAATGCAGATAGAATCTACACCCAGATCTTCGACCTGCTTAGAAAGAGATATCCAAGAATCCATATTGTGCACAGGGGAAGTAGTATAAGAAATAGTACCCTGTGCGTGCTTACCTTGTTTCTTAACGGCCTTAACCGTTGTTTCAAGGTTGCGAGGATCGTTCATGGCGTCGAATATACGGAAAACGTCGATGCCGTTAAAAGCAGCGCGTTCTACAAATTTTTCCACAACGTCATCTGCATAGTGACGGTAACCTAACAGGTTTTGGCCACGTAATAACATTTGGTGTGGTGTGTTGGGCATGACTTTCTTGAATTCGCGAATACGATCCCAAGGATCTTCGCCCAAGAAGCGAATGCATGAATCGAAGGTAGCACCACCCCAAGATTCTAAAGACCAGTAACCAATTTGGTCTAGCTTCTCTGCAATTGGCAACATATCGTCGATACGCATGCGAGTTGCAAATAATGATTGATGAGCGTCGCGTAATACGACCTCGGTTATGCCTAATTTTTTAATCGCGGTCATTTGTAATGGCCTTTATAATAATTATCGTTGTACGGTTAATAAGCCACTATTCTCACTTTTGGCGAGAACGGTGCTCTTTCACGGCCGCAGCTAGTACTTTTAATAACTGTGGGTCGACGCCCTGAGATGGCACTACAGCTGCTTTGGCTGGAGCGGCAGGCGCTTCAGGTAAGAACTTTGTGACCAATTTAGACATTATCGTTGTGGCAATAATCAGTATTATTAAAAATATAAATACTGTACTCATACCAAATGCCGATAAGCCTAGGCCGTCAGCTACAATAGGGGACATATAATCCACTCCTCTTAAAACTGAACGGTCCTGCCAAGAGATCTATTAATTTGTCCCTTTTATCTGCAGGATTTGATTAACTTTCATTCAACAGTTAACCAAAAACGTAATTTGTCTATACCTTGTGCAGCATAGACGAATTTATGGCGACAATTTACTGCAAATCAGCCTCCTAGGCAACTTTAAGCACCTTTTTCGCGCACATATTTTGGCAAGTAACTGCCTTGCTCTTTCTGTTAGTATGCGTCGACTTTTATCCCCCAATAGCAGTAGGTAATCTTAGTGAAACTGGCTTTAGCCCCCATGGAGGGCTTAATAGATGAACACATGCGCGCCTTTCTTACCCGAGACGGCGCCTTTGATCACTGTGTAACTGAATTTTTACGCATCAGCGACCAACTGCTGCCACATCGCGTATTTCATCGAATATGCCCAGAATCGGGCAACGACTGGAAAACCCCTTCAGGCACCCCTGTACACTTACAGCTTTTAGGTAGCGATCCAGAATTAATGGCACAAAACGCACGACGAGGTGCTTTGTTAGGGGCACCTGTCATTGATGTGAATTTTGGCTGCCCATCAAAAACGGTAAACCAAAACCGTGGTGGCAGTGTACTGCTACAAGACCCTGAAGAAATTTACGGCATTTTAGTGGCCATGCGTGCAGCCATTCCTGCTCATGTGCCGTTAACGGCTAAAATGCGTTTGGGCTATGAAGACAAATCACAGGCAATCGACAATGCTTTGGCTATGGAGGCCGCGGGCGTTGATTCTTTGTGCATTCATGCACGCACAAAAGTAGAAGGTTATAAACCGCCTGCCCATTGGCATTGGATCGCAAAAGTTAAAGAGCAAGTACGCATCCCGATTACCGCCAATGGTGAAATCTGGACGCTACAAGACTATAAAAACTGCCAACAGGCGAGTGACTGCAACGACATTATGCTGGGTCGCGGAGCGGTGGCTAATCCAGACTTAGCCATGCAGATTAAAAACCAGGCAAATGGCAAAGAAACCCAAACCGGTAGCTGGCTTTCACGCTTACACGACATGTTATGGATGATTCAAGAAACCATAGATTGCGGTAATACTAAATTTTCAGCCGGGCGTATTAAACAGTGGTTAGTATATTTTCAAAAAAGTTACCCTCAGGCCATAGAGTTTTTTCAAGAGGCCAAGCGCATTAAAACTTCACTGCAAATGATAGAGCTAATAGAACGTGAGATAACCCGACTGAATCATTAACGATTAACATTTATCCTAGAGGCTGCTTACACGTTCAGACCTCACTTTTACTCACATACCTCTTTTAATAAATCAGTTACCTTTGCTAATAATTTTTTATTTTCAAAGGGTTTACTTAATACATCGTGTGCTCCATGTTCTTTTGCTTGCGCTAGTCTTTCATCCGCTAACGCTGATACCACCAAAATCTTTAAATCATCGTAACAGCTTTGACTGGCAATAAAGTCCAATACATCAAAGCCATTCATATGAGGCATGTGTAAGTCTAAGGTCATGACTGCAGGCTCAAAGGTTGCCAACATATTGCCCGCACTGAATCCATCATTAACCACTTTAGTATCAAAGCCCCCTCGCTTTAATACCCGTTCAATCGCTGCCCCCATAGCATGATCATCATCCACAATGAGTACTCGATCTTTATTTTTTTTAAATTCTGTGGGTATTGGTAAGTCGTTGTCTTTTAAAAACTCTAGAAAATCTTTTTCTGAAATTCTATTATTACCCCGGCCAGGTAGTTTATGCGCTTTTAGGCTGCCTTTTTCGATCCAGCGAATAACGGTGCGAAAATGCACTCCGCAAAATTGTGCGACTTCGCCGCTACTAAACATGCGTGTTTTATGGGTATCCAGTATTTGAGTGTCCATCGATGCCCCATCTATATGACATTAGTGACAATAGTGACTTATTACAGTGTAGCTCATAGAACTCATACCATTCACTGCCACGACCTTCCCTACTGGCTCATAGCAATAGGATCTAAGTACTCATTAAAACTTTAAGTTACGTTATCAAAATAGGTGAAGTGTGAAATTTTATAAGCGCATTCTTTCAAAAGTCATTATCAACGTGTTTTATTTATAAAAAAACAGCTACTAAACACCTCTTCATCTATACGCTCTTAATCAAGGGTTTGTTAGTGACAATTGTGACATTGGTGACTAACCTTGGGTAAACGGATCATTATTTAACTGAGTGAGCCATGCAAAATTCTCTATTATTAGTCGACGACGAACCCAATGTATCCACCTCACTTTTACGTTTACTGAGAAAAGAAAACTACCAAGTATTCACGGCTGAATCAGGTAAAAAAGCATTGGAGATACTGAAAAAAAACCCCATAAAAGTCATTGTTTCGGATCAGCGTATGCCCAACATGACGGGCTCTGAACTGTTTGCTCAAGTAAAGGAAAAGTACCCCGACACCATCCGTATTATATTAAGTGGTTACACTGATTTTGAATCTATCAGTGACGCGATTAATAAAGGCTCCATATATAAATTCTTAGAAAAACCTTGGAATAATGAAGTATTTCGCGCCGAAATTCGTCAAGCTTTTGATACTCAAGGTTTAATGCAACGCAACCAGCAACTTAATCATTTATTTGAAAGCACCATAGAAGCCATTACCATTTGTAATGAACAAGGCTGCATTGAAAGTGTTAACCCAGCGTTTTGTCATCTAACCAATTTTTTTCCTATCGATGTTGTTGGTAAGCCATTTATGGATCTCTTTAAAATTTATCCCCAAGAATTATCACCTGAAAACCTGAAAATATTCTCCCCCGAAGATGAATGGCACGGGGAGTTAGCTTGTCAAAAAAATAATGGCGATACATTACCTGTTTGGCTAAGTTTTATGTCTATTAAAGGGGCATATAAAGACCCCTATTTTGTTGCATTATTTATTGACATTTCTGAGCAAAAAAGAAAAGAAGCTCATATTGAATTTCAGGCTTATCATGACGCACTAACGGGCTTGGCTAATCGAAGGTTATTCAACGATCACTTAGATTTGGCTTTTCATCAAAGTAAACGAGATAGCAAAGAGCTGGCCGTATTATTTTTGGATTTGGATCGATTTAAGATCATTAATGATACGCTAGGGCATACCATCGGAGATGTACTTTTAATAGAAGTGTCAAAGCGACTGAACTCCGTAATACGCAAAGGGGAAACACTTGCACGTTTTGGTGGGGATGAGTTTGTCATTATATTACCCAGCCTGCATATGCACTTGGACTGCGAAACGGTGGCACAAAAAATCCTAGACGTCTTCAAAGAGCCCTTTAAAATTGGCGCCCATTGCATTTATACTTCACCTAGCATAGGGATTAGTACTACCCGTATCGGCGGGGGCAGCCCTGAATCACTCGTCCGATATGCCGACACTGCTATGTATCAAGCAAAAGCCATCGGCGGCAATGCTTACCACCTCTATGACGCCATCAAAAATAACCCCCATAGTAATCTACTAAAAACAGAAAGCTCACTGCATGAAGCCATTAAAAATGACGAATTTATACTTCATTATCAACCTCAAATAGACCCTCATAGTGGAAAAATAACCAATGCAGAAGCCTTAGTACGCTGGCAACATCCCGATAAAGGCATTCAATCTCCTGCCAGCTTTATTCATATCGCTGAGCAAAATGGCCTTATCCTACCAATTGGCCAACATATAATGCACCAAGCCTGCAAACAACTTGAGAAATGGTGGCGGCATCAGGACACACCCTGCCAATTATCAGTGAACTTATCGGCTAGGCAATTCAATGAACCTAATTTGCTCAAAGACATATGCGATTTAATCTCTAAGTACCATCTGGATCCCGCTTGGCTTGAAATTGAGGTGACTGAAAGCATATTAATCAATGACTTTAATGACAGTATTAAAATACTAAAGGCACTACGGGAAATAGGCATAGGCATAGCCTTAGATGATTTTGGTACTGGCTATTCATCCTTAAGCTATTTAAAACAACTGCCCATTACTACGCTCAAAATTGACCAGAGCTTTATTAAAGAATTGCCCATGGACAGTAAAAGCTGTGCTATCACTCACCTTTTATTAGGATTATCTAAAAAGCTCGGTATGAGAGTCGTGGCCGAAGGGGTTGAAACCCATGAACAATACGATTTTTTGAAGAGTGAAGGATGCGACCTTATTCAAGGTTATTACATTAGCCCAGCCGTTAACAATACTAAGTTTGAGTCTTTGGTTCAGCGCACTAATAATGTCAATAACACCGTTTCCTCCCCCCTTCGGGACTTACAATCATCAAATTATAATGCTCCTTCGCCCCCAGATTAGCGAATAACAAGCTAGGCTTAAGGTGTTAGCCAATTTGATTGGTTTACACCTTAAATCCCACATTAAACCCTAGTAAGAAGCAGTTAGTAAATTATCGTGATTAAATTAACGAGTTGATTCTAATTTCATGGTCCAGCATATGAGACACCCTAAATACAAAGTCATATTAATAATATTAATCATGGGGTTAAGTCCTCTTATCCATGCTGAAAATTATATACATATCTACTTGGATGCAGATCAAACAGGGGCCAAGGCATCAGGACTTTCAATTGAACAAGGAATTCGTACTGCACTGCATGAAGTTAATAATATATTAGCAAATAAAAAAGTGAAACTCATTATCCGAGATCATCACGGAAGCTCTGTTAGAAGTAAAAAACACTTAGAAGAATATTTACAAGACAAACAAGCCTTGGCCGTCTTTAGCGGGATGCATTCTCCACCTTTACTAAATAACCTGAAATATATAAATGAAAACAAAATATTGATACTAGATCCATGGGCGGCCGCAGGTCCCATAACCCGTTATCAGAAATCTGAAAATTGGATTTACCGTTTATCGGTTGACGATACTATTGCCGGTGAGTTGATTGTAAATAGCTCTATAAAAGAAGGTTTTAAAAAGCCTTTTCTATTATTAGAGGATACCGGCTGGGGAAAGTCTAACTTTAAAACCATGACGGCCGCACTCCATAAGAAAAACCTTAAACCTGTCGGCACTCATTGGTTTAATTGGAATTTGGGCATTACTACTGCAAAAGTTATAATTAGAAAGATTTACGCATCCGGGGCCGACTCCATTTTACTCGTAGCCAACGCACATGAAGGGAAAATAATTGCACAAGCATTGCTGGACCTGAGTGATGAAATAAAATTGCCCGTACGCAGCCACTGGGGCATCACGGGGGGAGATTTTCCAGCTATTATTCATCATGAACTGCGAAAGAAACTCGACTTAAAGTTCCTGCAAACCCGTTTTTCTTTTGTGAGTTCAAAACCCACCAAATTTAGCAATGGAGTATTCAATACCGCACAAGCCATATGGCCAAAAGTACTGACTAGCAAAGAAAATTTGAATGCCCCCACTGGATTTATTCACGCTTATGATTTAACTCGTATTATGATCGCCGCGCTGAAGGATAAGATATTAAGTGGTGATACCGCTCAAGACAGAGTGTTATTGAAAAACGCGCTGGAAAACATTAATACCCCTGTAAAAGGACTCATAAAAATATATAACAAGCCCTTCCAAGCATACAACGCGAGTACTCCAGATGCCCATGAGGCACTTAGTATTGATGACTTAGTAATGGCATTTTATGGCAAAAATAATCAAATCATCATTGACAGTGAATAATATTTCAAGGCGAAAAATAAACCGTCATCTGTCTTTTTCTGCCGCCTTAAGTTTGTTTTTATTCATCATTACGATGATGTTTGGTTTTTCCATTTGTGCTGTGGTATTCATTCAGGTTGACGCCCTAGTAAAAGAAAACCGACGGGACTTCATACAACAAGAAATGCAGGGTATCGCCCGGGAACTGGAAAACTATCTGTCGTTAAGAAACAGCGCATTAAAGGAATACGCAAGTTTTCCCCTTGTCACCCAAACCGTCATGCAGCCAGATTCAAATTTGGGAAACATTGAAGACTTAATGAAAGATTTAACCTTGCTTGGCAGTCGAGTGCCGCTCACATTACTTGACTATGCGGGCGCTATCATACACACCACCCACCACGCCAGCGATCAACCCTCGATTGCTCCCAAGATACTTATGTCACTGCCTAAGGCATTTCACTTTAAATTCGATTCAAACACCGATCAATTTATTATATTAATCCTTACGCCGGTTTTCTATCAAAATAACATTGAGGGTTATCTGCAGGCCGACATTCCTATCAACACCCTAATTGAGGACTTGGCCATTCGCCAGCACATAAAACAACACAGAATACAGATAAAAAGTGGCAAGAAAATATTGGTGGACATGGGCCTAATGGATCATCCTGTAACGGATACCGTAAATATTAGTAGTGCTAGTATTGAATTGGCGTATAACACGGATGAAAAAACCTTACAAAATACTCGGCTCAACCTGTTATTTTCCATCATGTTCTGGTTATTTATTGTATCCATTATCATTGTCATTGTATCGAACAAGCTCGGTTACATTTTTCTCATCAACCCTCTGCAAAGATTGCAGCACTTTGCCAATGACTTAGCCGATGGTAAAAAAATACAGATGAGCCCTTCCATCAATAAATTTGAAGAAATAAATGAACTGGAAAACCATTTCAAGACCATGGTAGACAAAGTGATGCGACGAGAGCGATCCCTAAGCGATGCCAAAGACAGTCTACAGGAACTTAATGACAAACTGGTTGAACATCAACAGCAACTATTACACAGCGAAAAGCTGGCATCTGTGGGCCAACTGGCAGCCGGTGTCGCACATGAAATCAACAATCCTACTGGTTTTGTAATGGGGAATTTGGAAGTTTTAGCGGAATATAAAGATGATATATTGCAATTACTAGCTATGTACGACGGACTTGAAAAACAGATTGAAAATGAAAATAATGAACAGGTCAATGCCACACTTAAGTCCATTAAAAACTATAAAAAAGACACTAATATTGAATACACCCTTAAAGACATGCATAACCTTATTAGCGATTCCATTGACGGTAGCCGTCGTATAAAAAACATAGTTAAAGATCTTAAAAATTTTTCCCGTGTGGATAACATTGAAAAGACGCCCGTTGATATAAACAGCGACGTTATTGAAATTGCATTACGCCTAGTGTGGAACGAATTGAAATACAAGTGTACCCTTAACAAGTCACTTTCACCCTTGCCTATCTATAAGTGTAACCCAGGGGAATTAAGCCAGGTCATATTAAACCTATTAGTTAATGCCTGCGATGCCATTAAGGACAATGGTGAAATATCCATTAGCAGCACATTCATGGAAGATTACATTCAAATACAAGTAAGTGACAACGGATCAGGCATTGAAAACAAGGACTTAATTAAACTGTTTGACCCTTTTTTTACCACCAAAGAAGTGGGCAAGGGCACAGGATTGGGCTTGTCCATATCTCACAGAATTATAGAGAAACATGGCGGTGTATTAAGTGTCGCCAGTCAGGTGGGGCATGGTACGGTATTTACCATTATGTTACCCATTGAGGAAGAAGATCTACTTGATGAGTCAAAACGGGTTGACTGACGCCAGCCTATTGTTGTTTCTGCCAAGACTGTTGTTTACGATAGATGGTCGAAGGGCTAATTTTTAATAGTTCAGCCGCCTTACTCACATTACCGCCACACTTATTGATGGCACTTTCTATAAATATTTTTTCCATCATCCACAAGGGTTTAATTTCTAACTCTTCAGCCTGAGGCCGAAACCCTTGTGCTAGCCCGTCGACATGTGGAGCTACAGTGTTATCTTCTTTAACATCATAATTTTGGCGACGGTTAAAATCAGCCGCAGAATTTTTATTAAGTTTAATACCACTACTGAGCATATTGGCCGTTAATTCAGTTCCGTCATTAAGGATAACAGAGCTGTGAATAAGATTTTCTAACTGCCTAACGTTACCAGGCCAATGATACTCATGCATAAGCTTCTTGGCATCATCAGAAAATCTCAAAATACTTTTATTAGATTCAGAGTTGAATTTTTTAAGGTAATAATCACTAATAAGTTCAACATCATTGCCCCGTTCTCGCAAGGCAGGCAGCTGAATATAAATGACATTCAATCGATAGAATAAGTCTTCTCTGAAGTCGCCATTTTCCACTGCATCTTCTAACGCGATGGAACTGGCAGTAACAATTTGAGCGTCAAATTTTTCAAGTTTGTGACTACCAAGAGGGGAGTACTCCCTTTCTTGAATAACCCGCAATAGTTTTGCCTGCAATGCAATGGGGATAGTCGTCACCTCATCCAGGAAAAGCGTACCCCCCTGAGCGGCACTGAACAATCCGGCCTGATCACTAACGGCACCGGTAAAGGCCCCTTTTTTATGACCAAATAATTGAGATTCCATTAGTGTTTCGCTGAAATTTGCACAGTTTACGGCGATAAAGCCTTGATCCTTTCTATAGCTTTCCAGATGGCAAGCCTTGGCAATCAGCTCCTTGCCGGTACCCGTTTCGCCATGAATAAAAATAGGTACATTACTGCTGGCCGCACGGCGCACATAATCAAATACCTCAAACATTTTGTTACTTTGTGCGATGATATTATGAAATTTTTTGTCCCGCTGACTGATGGAGACCTCGCCGCTTTTTTTCAAGACCTCATCCACATGATAACGAATTTCTTTAATATCCCAGGGCTTGGAAATATAGCGGTCTATGACCCCTTGATTAAAGGCCAAGGTGATATCGTCAAAATCATGGTAAGCGGAAAGTAAAAAGCATTGGCAGTCTTTATCCAGCAGCTTAATTTCTTTAAACAGTTCCGACCCTTGCAAAAGCGGCATACGTTGATCGGATATTACCAGAGTGGGCACATTGCTCTTGCAGTATTCAAGGGCCGCTATGGGGGAAGTAAATACCTCTATATGGGCATCAACCGCCCGCAGGCAACGCTTAAGGGAGTCTAGGATATTTTCTTCATCATCCACCAACACTAGGGTCGGTTTCATGCTGGGTAATCTTCCATAATCATCAATTAAGTCTAGTCTAGATTGACAACTTAGATAGCTATTCCATACTCAATAAGTACACATCATTAGGAGCCGGCATGCCTTGGTTTGCACTACTGATCACGCTTAGCTTTCCTCTGTTCGCACAACCGCCTGCCCCATATAAATTCGGTATTCAAGCGGTAGAAAACCTGTCAACTGAAGTGCTTGTAACGTCTAAAAAAGGCTCAGTGCTAAGCATAAAAAACGTTAAAATTAATGGCCAAAGCAATCAATTTATCAGCGAATATGGTGGCATTATAAATCTAAGTTTTGAATACAAAGTGCATTGCAAACACTGCCAGCCTGACAATAATCAACTACTGTTAGGGCTTCACTTTCAACACACAGCTCAAACGTGTGTAAGATTGCGTAAACGACAATCAAGGTGGACATCTACCAAAGTACAACTGTTTATTCCTTATTTTCAGGGTAATCATTACATTCGAGCTCGTCACAGTGCCGCCTTTAACTGCATAGATGCGTTGGATTGGTGGCGCTTAGGTCAGCCCCTAGGGCCAGATAGTCAGGCCAACATTGGCATGGTGCAAATACTGACGCCACAAAACATTACCCACGCTCGTCAGCCGCTGTCACTCCCTTAACGATCTATCCATACCCGCCAGCACCGGCGTCAATAAATAGTTCATAAGCGTGCGCTCTTTCCCTAAGATAAGAGCTTGTACTGGCATGCCCGGGTATAATTTTATATTCGGTTGTCGGGCCAAAGCCTCACTATCCACTTCCAGCAGTAATCGGTACACATCCCGCCCGTCCTTATCTAGGAAACGGTCCGCCGAAACCTGCGTGACCAGTGCTTTAAGGGGGTTTAAGTGACGCTGATTGTAACTGGTTAACCGCACGGTGGCGGCACTGCCCGCTTGCACCAGTTCAATATCCTGTGCACCCAACTCCGCTTCGATCACTAAGCTTGCTTGGTGCGGCACTATATCCATAAGATAAGCACCACTTGAAATCGCTTCACCCTGAGTATGAACCTGTAAATTAATGATACTACCCGTCACAGGTGCCAGCACTCGGGCTCTGGCCAGCTTTAAGTTTAATCCATTCTTTTTCTGTTCAAGCTGCCATTTTTGTGAGTTTAGAGAGTTTATTTTCTCAAGATTGGCATTATAAAATTTGCTACTGTGCGCTTCCTTGTTAAGCTTTAGCGCCACTAGAGCCAACTGCCGATTAGCAATGCCCGCCTCTTTGGCGATCATGTCGGTAAAGACATTGCTTATTTTTATCTGCAAGATATTTAGGTCTTGCTCTGAAGCAAAGTTTTTTAACATCAATTCTTTCAAATTCAAGTATTGGTTTTGCAATATGATGAGCTTTTTTCGCAATTGATCAATGGCCGTGGTGTCCCACTGCATGGCACTTCTCAACTGCTTGGTTTCCTGATCCATTACCTGTTGTTCTTGCAGGAAATTTTTTAATTGGGAGCGCTGTAACTGCTGACTAAACGCCAACAATGGCTTAACATTATCCATTCCTGTAATGGGTGATTTCATAGCGGCATCATCCAGAATTTTAGTATCTGCCAAGGCCTTAAAGCGGACGATATCCAGCTTCACTCTTAATAGCTGCTTATTGGTTTCCGCTAATTTTTGTTGATTTTCTTTACTGTTAAATTCCAGAAGAAGCTGTCCTTTCTTCACCAACTGGTTTTCTTTTACATATATATTTTCAATGATGCCGGCATCTAACGGTACGATTTTTTTCCTTTGTCCCTCCACCACCACATGACCACTGGCCAAGGCGGCGGAAGACAAAGGGGCTAAACTGGACCAGGCCGCCAATAACCCCCCCAGAAATATAAAACACGCACTCACTTCAAAAATGAGTCTTTGCATGGGAAATTTTTTCATGACTGCCCCCTAATTAAACTTAAGTTCAACCCCTGCGTGTCACCGGTGTAAAAAACTTTTCCTTTGTCCAGTAGCAATACCCGCTGTGCCACATCCACCATGGAACGCTTTTGTGTAACATACACTAGGGTAATGGCGTTGCTTTTCATAACCATAAGAAGTTGCTTAAATACTTGTTGCCCGCCTTGATCCAAAAATGAATCCGCCTCATCAAAAAATAAATATTTTGGTTTAACGTAAATAGCACTGGCAATTAACAAACGCTGCATAACTCCCGGTGGAATGGTCTCACCATACATGCCCACTTGGGTTTCATAACCTAAAGGTAATGACACAATAAATTCATGCACCGCCATTTGCTTAGCCACATCCAAAGTGCGTGCATTATCCACTTTTTGAAAACGGCAAATAACCTGAGCGATGCTGGCGGTGGGTATGCATAAATTTTGCGGAACATAGCCTACCTGCCCTCCTAGCCAAGCATTATCAACATTGCATTTTCTATATTCATCAAAGTATATATTGCCTGTATATTTAGGCCCTACCCCTAACAGGCTATCGATTAACAAACTCTTACCACTGCCATTGGCACCGAGAATAGCCAGACTCTCACCTGGTTCAAGAGAAAAACTTACAGAGCTTAATAATTCAACACCCGTTTTGGGGTCTTCGATTGTGAGATTGTCTACCCGTAATTTTCCCGTTAACTGGGTGATGGGCAATACCTTTTTGGGTTGCGAGTCGGATATTGAAAATTGTTGCTGCCAATTTTCATAAAGCCCCAAAATTTTTCCACACATTTGCCACTGATTAAAAACAATTTCAAAAGGTATTATGCCGCGATAACCAATAATAACCGCTGCTAATAAGGTGCCGGTGGTAATTTGATTGTTAAGTAACAAACTTGCACCAATGGTAGGCAAAGCTAATTGCAGGCACCATTTATTAAGCAGAAACAAACCTTTAAATTTATTTTCCACTACCTTTAGTTTTAATGAGGATTCATTTAGATCAGCCGCGCGAGACGTTGCCAACCATCCGCTAATGCGATCATCGGCCAAAAGGTTTTTCGAAGCGCTGGTCAACTCGCTTATATTTTTCGCTTGGCCCTGTTGATTACCCGCCAGCTCATGCTGGCGCCGACCTAACACTTTATATTGAAAGTAAAAAAGCACCACACAGATGATGTTAGTGAGGGTAACCAGAATGGCGAAATCTGTGTGTAATAAATACAGCACACAAATGAACAGTGGGCAGAAACACGCATCGATGGCAGCCAACAATACACTACTGACATTGCCGCCTAACAATTTACTGAACTCTCGATAGATTCCAGAGTCTGGGTTATGACAGCAGTTAAGTGCCGCTTTTTCATTATTTTTTGAAAAACAATGTTGCAGTAATATAGCAGGCAGGTATTGGCGACGATATTCAAAGTAACAATGAAACAAACCAATGATAATAGCCGCCAACAACAGCATATACAGGGTTTCAAAACTGCCACTGCTCAACACTCGGTCAAAAATTTGCAAACTGAACAATGGCACCACCAGCAAAGAGGCATTGGTCACTAGACTGATAACCAGCAACAAGATAAAACTTTGCAAAAGGTTGCGCTTCATGTCAGACACCTGTTTCTCCCGTTAGATCACGCCAAGACACTCATGTCTTCCAGCGTTAGGCCGCTCACGTCGCTAAGCTGCACAAACGAATCAAATACACTGTCGCCATCCAGATCGATAGACAAGGTCGTGTGGGTGCCATCGTCAGTTAAACTTAACCAATCGCTAACATCCTCAGCGCTTTGATCACCGTCTAACTGAAACAACAAGACATCTTCATTGAAGTTGAAATCAGTGATGACATCGTTGGCGTTAAAATCACTTTCCTTGAAGAAGAAGGTATCATCCCCCGCGCCGCCACTCAGGATGTCACTGCCCTGGTTACCACGAATCAAATCGTCGCCCTCCCCCCCTACGATTATGTTACTGACTCCGTTTCCATAGAGATTATCGTCATAGTCTGTGCCCACGATATTTTCGATAGAGGTCAAGGTATCTGAATCTCCACCTGTGGTTTTATAGTTGTGCAAATCCACCTGCACATGGCTGCCAGTCTGTGAATAATTCACCGTGTCGCTGCCCGAGCCGCCGTCAATTTCATCCCTGCCGCTACCCGAATAAAAGATGTCATCGCCGCTGCCACCCGCCATATCATCACTGCCCGAACCACCATATAGCGTGTCATTTCCTGATCCACCCTCCATGGTATCGCTGCCACTCTCACCAAATAAGACATCCGCATCCGAGCCACCCTGTAAAGTATCGCCGCCGCTGCCCCCGTATAACGTATCGTCACCCGCACCGCCGTCAAGGGTATCTATGCCACTGCCACCGTTGAGTACATCTACGCCCAAGCCGCCGTTTAGAATGTCATGGCCGGTATCACCATTGAGAGTGTCATCGCCACTGCCACCGTTAAGTGTATCCCTGCTGGAGCCGCCGTTTAGAGTGTCAT
>JAPYOO010000017.1:16504-31596 GCA_029938135.1 Bermanella sp.
CACCCGAGCCGCCATTCAGTGTATCTTGGCCCGAATCACCATTCATGAGGTCGTTGCCCGAACCGCCGTTTAGGGTGTCATGGCCGGTATTACCATTGAGAGTATCATTGCCACTGCCACCGTTAAGTGTATCCCTGCTGGAGCCGCCGTTTAGAGTGTCATCACCCGAGCCGCCATTCAGTGTATCTTGGCCCGAATCACCATTCATGAGGTCGTTACCTGAATCGCCGTTTAGAATGTCATGGCCAGTATTACCATTGAGAGTATCATCGCCACTGCCACCATTAAGTGTATCGCTGCTGGAGCCGCCGTTTAGAGTGTCATCGCCCGAGTCACCGTGCAGTATATCCTGACCCGAATCACCATTAAGAAGGTCATTGCCCGTGCCGCCATAAATCT
The DNA here is from genome assembly GCA_029938135.1 of Bermanella sp. Taxonomy (GTDB): domain Bacteria; phylum Pseudomonadota; class Gammaproteobacteria; order Pseudomonadales; family Oceanobacteraceae; genus Bermanella. Next base: position 16,904 of record JAPYOO010000017.1, read on the forward strand.
CATCCTGACCAGTGCCACCATTGATCTCATCGTTATCCGAGTCCCCATAGATCACATCGTTACCGGCATTGCCATTTAATATATCTTGGCCCGAACCCCCGTTTAGAATGTCGTGGCCAGTATCACCATTGAGAATATCTGCATCACTGCCGCCGTTAAGGAGATCTGCTCCTGTGCCGCCATTGAGCACATCAATGCCACTGCCGCCGTTTAACACATCATTACCACTGTCACCATTGAGTACATCTTCGCCCGTCCCTCCTTCTATAGAGTCGTTGCCGCTATCGCCGTTGAGAGTGTCGTCCCCTGATCCGCCTCTTATAGTGTCATCACCACTGCCGCCAAAGGCCACATCATTACCAGACCCGCCTTCAATGGTGTCGAGGCCGTTATCCCCATACAGAAGGTCATCACCGGGCCGACCATATATATGGTCGTCGCCACTGCCGCCATGGATTTCATCGTCGTCATCTGGATTGCCTCCGCTTGAACTGCTGGATGAACCAGCGCCGTTTAATATCTGAGCATTGCTGGTGCCTATATTTACGGTAAACACAGTATCGTCAAAATCTTGATCGCCGCCGTTATAAAGATCTTCAAACCCCAAGGTAATATGCCCTTCATATGGATTTAATATGCCCACGGTATGATCAAAGTTGTCCGGATTTAAACTGTAATCCACACCATCGTGACCGGCGGCCGAGTGAAACAGATTGGTATGTAACTGGGTTTGGGTGCCGTCACTGGCGGTAAAAAATAAATCCGGATCGCTATCGTATATGGTGGCGCCATTACCCGCGGAATCCACAAAACTAAAAGAACCCTCGCTGAAATCCAAACCGCCATAACCGCCGTTTACGCTATAGCCGTTGGAGACAATAAAAAAACCTACTTGGTCACCTGCGTATAATTCAAGCGGGCTACTTGAGACCCCTGAAATTAAGTCCCCTCCCGAGCCTTGCAAACTGGCGTTGGGGAAGTGCATCTGAATATCGGTAATGTTGCCACTTTCGTCCACCTTGTAACTGCCTAAGGTATTGCGATACCCCGCGCTTTCAAATTCAAAGGTAACCTCTCCACTATAATCTTCCCCCACGGTTAAGCTGGACATGTCCAGCACTTTGGGACCGCCACTGCCGTATAAAATATCTTCGCCAGAGTTGCCGTGAATAAGGTCATCTCCTGATCCACCCCAAACAGTGTCGTGTCCGTTTTGTCCAGATAGAGTGTCGTCTCCCCCTTTTCCAGAAATGATTTCGTGATCGGAGCTACCGATAATGGTGTCCGCTTCGCTAGTACCTATGAGTGTTTTAACTGCCTGTGACATAAGAATGTCTCCTGTTGCAGTCTTCCCTGAATTTGTGCCCACTCCGAGTGCGGACACATTGTTAGTAACTGTTTTTAAAAAATGACCAGCTCATCTAGTTGGCTCATATAGTTAAGAAGGCCATTAAATTTTGGTACGTTGGCACGTGAAAAATCTCGCAATACAAACACACAAACATCACTAAGCCGCCTACCCAAACCGCCGTCACCCAGGACGCGATGCCGTTGCGAATTTTGTCATCCCGACTGTGACCCATGCCCGCCGATTGATTACCACGATGACTCCAGCGCTGTTTGGATAACCTAAAAAAGCAATACACTTTTACTACAGCGTTGAGTAATTGATTGGCGTATAAAATGAAGGGGAAGCTAATATAAATTTGGTCGGTATGACGATATAAAAATAATGATAAGGCCATGCGTGAGCACAATATCCATACAAAATATGAGAGAATATAAGCAGGTTGCACCACTAAACTTGCCGTCACCGCCACGATTGGACTCACCAGCATCGTCCACATGGCAATGCGCTGATCCAATACACACCACCAGATAAAAAAGCCCACCTTTCTAGGCCCTAAAGCCAAGGCTCTGGAGCCGTTACGTAACATGTTGCCCGACCAGCGGCTAAAATTTTGTGTCATGCGCACCAGTCCAAAACCTTCCACTTCATCCACCGTATACACCATGGCATCGGGAAGGTAGAGCATCTTGGCACCCTTAGTTAACATGTAATACCACGTGCTTTTATCATCGCCGGATAAAAATCTAAACTCCCCCCACAACCAATGATTAAGGTGATCGGCTTCCAGTTTACGAATAAATTCATAGCGGGTGAGGTGATGGGTACGAAACACAGACATGCGCCCGGTAAGGGTTAAAACCTTGTTGGACATGGCATGGGATTGCATGGCGACACGACGCTGGGCAAAACGCATAGTCAGCCAGATAGCCACCCACTTAGGGCCAAAACATAATACCTCTTCATTAGTGGTAATGGCTTGTAATTGTGGGTCCATGGCAAATACCGAGGTGCATTTTTGAACAAGACCCGGTGACAAAATGGCATCACCGTCCATGAAAAACACCATATCGTCCGTGCCTAAACCGCGCCGACTCATGGCGCGCAATACTAAGCCAATGGCCATGCGCTTACCTGCCACATTTTGTCGAACAAATACCAACTCTACTGGCAAGTCCCGCCCGTACTGCCGAAGGTATTGCATCATAATATCTTCGTCGTACTGGTCGCCAGAACCCAACCAGATAGTGGCGGGTAACTTGGTTTCCCTAATTTCCCTTAATATACTATTCAACACTAACTCGGTCGTATCGCGGCGCTCCATAAACGTGGTCATCATGAAATGCATATGGGGAGGGCGCCAACCTTCACTCCAAACCTTATCGGCCTCATAGCGAATTTTAGGGTAACGGATACGAGCGTAAATTTCGGCACGCACCATATGCACAAACCACCAGGAATAACGCCAAATGCCAATGGTACCCACCACGACTGTTACCTGCATCAACACCGGGTCCCAGATAATATTGGGAATATTAATCACTAAGACGTAACAGATACTTATATACACAAATAATTTGTAATAAGCGCTCAACACCCATTTATTGGCAGTGCCGGTGATGACGGCACCGTTCTTTAGGCAACTTAGGTGATCAGATGGTAGGGCCATAATTTTTGCCCTGGTTGTAAGGTAATTTACTTTGCACCTTAAATGAACGAATAAAGTCCCCTAGGATGCCCATTTTCGCATTAGGGAAATTCACCACCGCGGGCAAGCCAGCAGTAATTTTTCTGCGTATATGTTGGGTGTCCAGCCCCAAGAAATTTAAGGTGACCTTAGCATTTCGCTCCCTATTATCATGCCAAGTAAATCGGGTATTTAATGAGTCGATTGAATTATAAGCGCGGTCTATCTTGATCACAGTGGCATCCACAGTCATATCTATGGAAGTAAAATAGACTCTGGCCAATTGATGTATTGTAATGGCCAATACCTCTTGCTGGGTTAGAAATACCTCCAACTTACGTTGTTCATCCCGTTCAAAAATAGCAATGGTTTCACCCCGCTTGGTGGCGCTACCAGGATGTTTCAACAATTCCACTAGCCTGCCTTTGGTAGGGGCAAATAAATTCAAATCTTCCTTGTGTTCATACAGGGCCAACAATTCCTGGGTGTCCATAGTAATATTATTTTTAACCTGTTCAATTTCGGCATTGAGAATATTTATGTCTATTTCAAATTTATGTCCAGAATAATAGCGGCCATGATCAAGGCTTTTTAGCGCGCGACTTTGTCCATTCAATTCGTTTACTGCCGACAACACTTGGCGCTTAATGTTGGCATGTTCGGCGGCGGCCACATCCGAATCTCTTTTAGAAGCAAAACCCTGATAGAAAAGCTCCAACATACGATCATCCTGCAGGTGTGCCATGCGCTCTTCTTTTCTAAGGGTTTCCACATGTAACTCTAGTTTTTCATATTTTAAATTTGAATAACCCTGTAAATCTTTCATTTGCGCCAATGCCACTTCCCGTTCCTGACGTAGGCGTTCCAACAGCAATTTATTACGACTGACCTTTATGCGCGCACGTTCCAGGCTCTCTTCTATGACCGGACTTTCAATGGTAATAAGGGACGCACCCTGCGGGAGTATTTGGTTTATGTTGGCAGACACGTTTCTAATTTTGCCATCGGTTGATGACACCACGGCCTCGATGGGGGCGGTGACCACACCGGTTTCCACTTCCAAGGACAAAAAGTTAGCCCACAGGGTGAATAATATGTAGGTAAATAGCATCACTCCCACACAACCGTAAATGGACGTCATGATGAGCAGCTTTGCTGGCCAGCGTTTTATGGGGATTTCGCCTTTAGGGTTAGGGTCCGGCTTGGTGGAAACCGGAGTCACGGGCGAATCGATACGCAATATGGTATCCCCCACCGACGTCATATTTCCCCGTAACAACTCTTCTACGAAATGCTCTAAGAGCTCGGTTTGTCGATCGCTAATGTCGATAAACTTGGCGGCCAATACACCACTGTCGGCACGAATAGTTAACAGTTTTATATTAAAAGCCACGAAAAAACCCTGAAAAGGCAGAGAAAAATTACACTCGAACTCATCCCCTGGGGTCAAGCCATTATCCTTCCATGTATCAATTTTAAAGCCCCCCAAGCTCCAATCCGAAACATTATATTGCTCATCATCTATGACGATATCTATGGGGGTATTAACGCGGTGATGGCGTCTTTGTGAGGGCCTTTCTCTGGAAATTTTCATATTGCTGCGCCCAGGTTTAACATCTAATACCCAACTAATGCAACTGTAATACCAAGCTCCTAAGGCACCCTTAAGTGCTTGGTTTTATTAACATAATTTAACACTCATAAAAATCAGTACGACTATTTGAAGGGTAATTTATGCAGAATGAAAAACATTATTTGCAATATGCAATTCAGCAGGCAATTTGCAATGGTTGATTCCAAAGTTGCTGTCGCCAAGAAGCCGCACACCTCTCTCAAGCATTTGATTATAAAAAGAATTCAATCAGCTAGAAATCACTGGCATGTAATTTGAGTTACTTTGAATACAACTACCAACCACAGGGTGATTAACATGTCTGAACAAAACCAACACATTATTAATCCATGCAATACGGCTAAAAATATTTTACAAAATGTTTATGAGTTGGATGAATACACGTCACCCGAGCAAAAAAAACCCGCCATTAGCGTCATCGGTTTGGGCTATGTGGGCGCCGTCACCAGTGCCTGCTTTTCCAAGATGGGTTACTCAGTTATAGGTGTCGATAACGACAAGAAGAAAGTACACAACATTAACTCTGGCATATCCCCTATCTTTGAGGAAGGACTGGAAAAAGACATTCAATTAGGCCTCATCAACAACAAGCTATCTGCCACCCACGACATCATTGACGCCATTTTTAAAAGTGATATCACTATTATCAGTGTGGGTACCCCTAGTGACAGCCAGGGTGGATGCAAACTCACCGCTCTAGAAACGGTTTGCCGAGAAATTGGTATGGCGTTACGCCAAAAAAAGGAATACCACACCATTATTTTTAAGAGTACTGTCCCTCCTAGTACCACAGAAGAAATACTGCTTCCCATCATAGAAGTGTACTCAGGAAAAGAGCGCTCGCTTGATTTTGGGGTGTGTTTTAATCCTGAATTTTTGCGAGAAAGTACCGCCATTCAGGATTTTTATCACCCCCCCCTCACATTGATTGGCACCATAGATACACGCAGCGCTGCTGTTGCATCAAAATTATTTTCTGATATTGATGCAGAAATCCACATCACTACCATTGCAGCCGCTGAGTTTGTTAAGTACATAGATAATACCTGGCATGCCACTAAGGTGTGTTTTGCAAATGAAATTGGACGCCTATGTCATGCTTTAGATGTTGATAGTCAGGAAGTTATGGATATTTTTGTTAAAGACACCAAGCTTAATATTTCCCCATACTATTTAAAACCTGGCTTTGCATTTGGGGGATCTTGCCTGCCCAAAGATACTCGAGGTATTAAACATTTAGCGCAGTCACTCAACATCAGCACGCCTCTTATCGATGGCATCACTCAATCTAATGATGATCATATTGAGCATGTAGTTAATATGGTCAAAGAATCGGGGCTTAGTAATATTGGAATATGCGGTTTAACCTTTAAAGCTGGAACCGATGATATGCGAGAAAGCCCAAACGAAGCGCTGATGCTCAGGTTGAGAGAATGCGGACTGAATGTAACTTTTTTTGACCCTTTAGTTAGTCGTGAATATTCATTTAATGAAAATGAAGATATTAATGCAAGCATTCATAATTTACGCAGCTTAAACATCAATGAGTTTATTCATAAAAGTGAGCTTCTTATAATTGCCCATGATGATGAATACAGTGAGTTGGCATGTAATTTATCAAACCAAGAGCAAACGATTATCGACCTTGTGGGAATTAATGTTCCTACTGAATGTAAAGCTCAATATAACGGCATTTGCTGGTAACCCAAGGAGAATACGATGAATAATTTAACCCCAGTTGTTCTATGCGGTGGTAGCGGAACTCGTATGTGGCCTCTATCAAGATCAAACTACCCTAAACAATTTTTAAATTTAATTGATGAAGGATACTCAACATTTCAAACTACCTTAATGAGAATGCCCGAAACATGTGAACCCGCTATTTTGGTATGTAATGAAAGTCATCGATTTATCCTTGCAGAGCAAATGGCTAAAATTGATCATACGGCGAAAAACATCATTCTAGAGCCACAATGCAAAAATACTGCAGCGGCCATTACTTTGGCTGCATTAACCGCCAGTCAAAATGGTGAAAACCCCATATTATTTGTCACTCCTGCTGATCACTTAATTAAAGGGGAAGCCAATTTTCATCACATACTGCAGAAGGCCGTAAAACTGGCAGAAAATGACACATTGGTTACCATAGGAGTCACTCCCGATCATGCTGAAACGGGTTATGGATATATTCAGCAAGGAAGTGAAATATCTAAAGGCTGTTTTGACGTTGATTATTTCATTGAAAAACCCGATTACCAAACCGCTAAGGGATTTTTAGAAGAGGGTAGTTATCTTTGGAATAGCGGCATGTTTGTATTTAAGGCATCCGTTTTCCTAGAGGAGATTTCAAAATTCGCACCAGATATCATTGATTGTTGCGCTAAGTCACTGTTAGAAAACCAAGACGAAACTATCTTTACTCGTTTAAATGAAACTATATTTAATCAATGTCCAGCGGACTCCATTGATTATGCTGTGATGGAAAAAACTCAAAAAGCAGCGGTAGTAACGTTGGATTCACAGTGGTCAGATATTGGATCTTGGTCATCTGTATGGGAGTTGGCTGAAAAAGATGGGGATGGCAACCACTGCCATGGGGATGTTATTTGCCAAAATAGCCATAATAACTTTGTCCATAGTAGTAATCGTCTGGTATCACTTGTGGGAGTTGAGGATGTGGTCATTGTTGAAACTCCTGATGCTATTCTTGTGGCTAATCGTAATCAGGTTCAGGACATTAAAGGCATCGTCAATGAACTAAAGTCCAAGCATAGAAAAGAACACGAGACTCATAGAAAAGTTTTTAAGCCTTGGGGGAAGTATGACTCCATAGATACAGGCAATCGCTTTCAGGTTAAGCACATCACAGTAGACCCAGGGAAAAAATTGTCAGTACAAAAACATCATCATCGTGCAGAACATTGGATAGTTGTTTCGGGGACTGCAAAAATCACCATAAATGATGACACCTGGTTTTTAACCGAAAACCAATCAACATACATACCTATCGAAGCAATACACTGCCTAGAAAATCCAGGCAGTATACCTCTGGAACTTATTGAGGTACAAACAGGTGCCTACCTAGGAGAGGATGATATAGTGCGTTTTTCTGACGATTATGACCGCGTTGAAAATAGTTAATAACAATACTTTTTAAGATATCAGCGCCATTAATTATAATGAGCGCTGAATCCTTACTTCATCCATTTAGACATGGACGATAAAATATATAGTCATTTCCGTTAACATATACAGAAGTTATATTCCCACTTAATATATCATTAAAATTAGGGACAACAATTACTCTACTAGGCCTTGCTTTTTCATACGACGCCATAACGTCATACGACTAATGCCTAATAATTTTGCGGCTTGTGTTTTATTTTCATCACATTGCTGCAAAGCCTGTTCTACTGTTATTTGATTTTCTTGCCTTCTTTCATTAACTTTACGCGCAATAAAACGAGTATCTTCTAGAACATAACCGGGTAAATCTGCCATCGTTACTCTTGGTTCATCTAATACTGCACACAAATAATTACATAGATTCTCTAATTCTCTTATATTTCCCGGCCATGAATACCGCATTAGAATCCTTTTCACTTCACTGTCACATGATATATATGGCCAGTTTTCATGGTAATTATACTTTTCCATAAACTGACTAAATAATGTATCTATTTCATGTAGACGTTCCCTTAACGGTGGGATATGTATGGGATACACATTCAGCCTAAACATTAAGTCTTCACGAAAGTTTCCCTCGCTAGCTGCCTCTTCTATAGATTTAGCTGATGCAGATATCACTCTAACATCAACGGGTATATTATTAGTTTCACCTACACGCGTAATAGTATTTTCCTGTAACGCCCGTAGAATTTTTGCCTGCGCTGCCATGGGAATATCAACGACTTCATCTAAAAACAACGTACCGCCATGGGCTGCTTGGTAAAAGCCAACACTGTCTTCGGTAGCCCCAGTAAAAGATCCTTTTTTATGGCCAAACATCAGGGATTCAAATAGATCTGTCGTGAGTGTTGCACAATTAACAGTAATATAGGGGCCTTTACTTCGGCTTGAGCAATCATGAATGTAATGAGTCAACAATTCTTTACCTGTACCCGTTTCACCTTGCACATAAACAGAAACATTGGTTTTAGCTGCTTTCTCAGCCAATTTATATACCTGACTTATTTTGTCACTTGAATTTACATTAAGAATTGAACCATTTGACGAGCTTTTATTAACCAACGCTCTAATTTCATTTTTATCCCATGGCTTACTTAAAAAATAATCTATATGACCTTGATTAAACGCCGAGGTTACATCCTCAAAATCCGAATAAGCAGAGCATATTATCTTCGTCCCCTGATAACCCAGCTCACATATTTTTTTAAGTAGTTTGCTGCCCAATACGCCTGGCATACGTTGATCACAGATAATGACATCATATTCAAGTACTTCGTTTAACTCAAACAGAAGGGGATCATTAATGCAGGTTATTCTATATTGTGCACTATCCCTGAATACACGTTGGTACGAATTAAGAACCGACAGTTCATCATCTATACACAATAGATTAATAATATTAGCCATATACATTCCATTAAAATATCGAATTTCAGCAATGCTATTTGTTACCGGTAGCGTCATTAATCAATCTAGTGCATTACAATCACATAATTACAGGTAAAGATATTGTAAAGCTAGAGCCTCTTCCCTCTTCCGATTGTAAACTGATACTGCCACCATGTTTTTCAATTATTCCGTAAGAAATAGACAACCCAAGACCCGTCCCTTCATTTACGGCTTTAGTGGTAAAAAAAGGGTCGAATATTCTATCCTTAACTGACTCACTCATTCCGTCACCATTATCTTTTATCTCTACTAATACTTTCCCTACTGATTGAGAGGTTTTAATTTCTACATTACCTTCTGTTTTTATAGATTGTGCAGCATTAACCAAAATATTCATAACCACTTGACCTATCTGTCCTTCATGTCCATTTATTTTGGGTAAATCTTTTTCAAATATTTTCTTTAGCGTTACGTGGTACTTTAATTCGTTCCAAGCTACTTTTATAACATTTTCAATACATTCATTAATATTAAAAGGCTCATATTTTTCATCATCAGCCCTTGAAAATGATTTCAAGTTGTCAACTATGTCTTTTACGCGTTTCAATCCCCCCACGGATTCATCTATTAATTCATGAGTATCATTAAGAATAAAGTCATAATTTTGTTGTTCATAATAGTTTTTAATTTTATTTTTAAGTTCATTATTTGGATTTTTTAAAAACAATTGTATTAGCGAAAAGTATTCTTTAAATAACTGAATATACTCCTTAAGTATGCCTATATTACTCGTCACAAAACCAACGGGGTTATTAATTTCATGAGCAATACCGGCTGCCAACTGACCTAAAGACGCCATTTTTTCCGAATGAATTAACTGGGATTGTGCTTGTTTTAATTTTTCATTGCTAAGTTTTAGGTCTAAATAACTGCCCTCTAATTTTTTAGCGGTGATATTTGCCTCTATTATTCCTCCTATCTGGTAACCTGCTAGCTGACATTGATCTAGTACTTTTGATTTAAAATCAGTGGATTTAGACAGATATACTTCACAGACAGTCGATACTTCGCCAAAACATTTAATAGGTATCAGTACTACTCTATTTACCCCATTCGACTCCATTAACCTAATAATTTCAGGTTGTTTAATGTCTTTAATATTATGGGTTGATCGACTTTGTATAGCATATATTTTGGTATAAATTTCTTTGGAGAACTCTGGTAAGTCCTGATCCAAGCCTACAACATTCGAGCAAACCACTTCACCTTCTTTTAAGTATGAGTAGCGGCCTATTTTAGCCTCAATAAAATCCACTGTATCTAACATATACTGATTTACAATGTCAGTTACGCCACTTTCGTTTTTAGCCAGTTTAGCAACCGCTAAGAAATAGTCGGACTCTTTTTTCTGCTGCATTAAATCATTGAATTGATACTGGATCATTTCAAGACTTAATTGTACTTCCCGGGTTTTTTCGTCCAGTATTTTTTCTGCGGCTAGACGCGCGTATTTTTCTCGCTCATATGCCTTTTGGTATGCATCGGTCATCTAAGGTTCTCTATGAACTTATCTCCTTACGAGAATGTAACGTTCCATTTGCAACGCTCAAAACCATCATGCATACATTCAGTATGCTCTACACTTACCGTTTGATGATAATTGTTAGCCGCTCCAGTCAATAGACCCTCAGCCACTATGCACAACTTTCGTTTACTATAATATGTCAACTCACCGCTCTGCCTGGTTGTCGGTATATATTCAAAAAGTGGTGTATAGGCATCTGGATGTAAACGTTTCACATTACGGTGCACCACACTTTCCAATTCCACCAATAACGCCTGTGTATTTTTATAGACTTGTATTTCTATAGGGCCATTTTTTAAAAGAAAGCCAAATAAAAACGTTCCAAATAACTTTAAACCGTCATTAATTGGCAGCTTTAAAATTCGGCAAAGCGACGTCGCCAGCTTCAATACCTCTGAGTCGTCGTATACTGCTCCAGCCGTATAAATGCCACCACTTGCAAGTTCACTATCGTCTAGTACCTGATTCCACACCTCCATGCTGGCATTCTCAAGCACAAATTCTTCCAGTGCGTTAAAAATAATCCCTTGCATGTCCCCTCCCTATTACAGCTAAATCGATCAATTTATCTTGAACGCTATAAAAATGACTATCTACATGTTAAGTAAAGCAGAGAATGACATTAAGGAAGGAAATACCTAAAGGGGGTCTTGGGACTGTCATTGACACAAATATTCACTTTTTTCATGCAAGCTGGCTGTTTTATACAATACTTAATAATACAAAATAGACTTGCTACCCCCGCTGTATGTTGGCGCAGGTATTACAGAGGTGAGAGCGGATAAATGGAGCAGATAGCCAATATACTGTTTGTGGATGATGAACCTCAGATGTTGTCGGCATTAACACGCGTATTTCGGGGCAAGGGATACAACGTCATTACAGCCAATAGTGGGCAAGAGGGCCTATCTTTACTGGAAGTACATCAATTTGATGTCATCATCAGTGATATGCGCATGCCCGAAATGGACGGTGCCAGCTTTTTAGCCGCTAGCTGCGAACGTTCACCGAGTAGCCGCAGAATACTGCTCACCGGCTACAGCGACCAAGAAAGCACCATTAGGGCGATTAATGACGGCCATATTCATCGGTTTCTCACTAAACCTTGGGACAATCAGGAATTACGCGCCAAAGTCGAAGAAGAAATATCACACAAACAACTCATTCAAGATGGCGACCAAGATCTTAAAGATCAGATAGAATCAGCGAATCGGGAACTGTCACAAGTGTCTGGTTTTGTTGATATGGCTAAAGAAGAGCTTCTAGAGCAGTTTAATACCACCATTAAGGTAATTGGTAACCTTATTAATATGCGAATGCCCCAAACCAGCACGATGAGCTGGAATGTCGAAAGCCACAGCGTTGCCTTAGCAAAGCTACTTAAACTAGATAGTAAAACCATCACTGAAATAAGCCAGGCTGGTCGCCTGTATCAATTGGGAAAACTAATACTCAAAGACAGTTTAGTGAATTCTTGCATAGACAATTTAGACCCAAAGCAGCTTAAAGAATACAATGGCCATTCGATTATGGGAGCCGACTTACTTACCCCACTTAACAGCCTTGATTACACCGCAAAACTAATTCGCTATCAAAATGAAAATTATGATGGCACAGGCCAACCCCATAAGCTGCAAGGCAATAAAATCCCCTTGGGGTCGCGAATATTAAGACTCACCATTGACTACCAACAACTTATTCATGGTTTTCACTTTAAAGATCCGTTGAGTAGCCAGGATGCCTTATCTTACATTGAAAATTATTCAGGAAAAAAGTACGACCCCGTTTTATTAGGCCTATATAAAAAACTAATCGTGCAATTATCAATGGCACAGGAAAGCCAGCAATTTAACGATACCCTAATACCGTTAAAGAGCTTACAGCCCCACCAAGTAGTGAGTCGTGATTTATTAAATCCAGATGGTATGTTGCTCATATCTAAAGGTACTGAGCTTAATATTTCGATGATTGAAAAATTGAAAAATTATGCAAATCGTGATGGCCATGAAATCAACGTATTCATAAATATTACTGAGCTTGATACTAAGTAAACTGCCACTGCCATCAATAATTACTGTAATTACCTTTGCCCTATCAGCCACTTTCATTACAATACGCACCACTTTCAAACCGAGTCCGTGATTTGTCTTCCTTGCCATCCCCCCCTGTTGCGACCCCCTTTAGCGCCAAACACACCCTTATGGTGCAAGGCACGACGTCAGACGCCGGAAAAAGTATTCTGGTCACCGCTATCTGCCGTATTCTGTTTCGCCATGGCATTAAGGTAGCCCCATTCAAACCACAAAATATGGCGCTTAATAGCGCCGTGACACATGATGGTGGAGAGATTGGTCGCGCCCAAGCGGTACAGGCACAAGCGTGCGGTATAGAACCCTCCACCGACATGAACCCTGTGTTATTAAAACCTAACTCGGATACCGGAGCACAAGTGATTGTGCACGGTAAAGCCCTTGCCAATATGGAAGCCAATTTTTATCACAACCATAAACCCAAGCTATTAAACGCAGTGATGGAATCCCATGCTCGACTGAGTCAAGAATATCAAGCGGTTATTGTGGAAGGGGCTGGCAGCCCTGCAGAAATAAATTTGCGGGCGCGAGACATTGCCAATATGGGTTTTGCCGAGAAAGCAGATTGCCCAGTGATCATTGTTGCCGACATTGATCGGGGCGGCGTATTTGCGCACCTAACCGGTACCCTAGACTGCTTGAGTGAATCTGAAAAAAATCGCGTAAAGGGTTTTGTGATTAATCGCTTTCGCGGTGATATTAAGTTGCTGGAGCCAGGCCTTGATTGGCTGGAAGAAAAAACTGGTAAGCCAGTATTAGCGGTAATTCCCTATATAGAGAACCTGCACATCGAAGCTGAAGATGCCATATCTATTAAAGTGCAGGCCAGTGGCGAGAGAACCCTAAAAGTGGTGGTACCCGTACTACCGCGTATCAGCAATCACACCGATTTTGATGCACTGGCATTGCATCCGCAAGTGGACTTTGAATTTATCAAAGACCCCAAAAAATTTATTGGCTGTGACTTATTAATTTTACCCGGCAGTAAAAGTGTTATTAGCGACTACAAATGGCTACGTGACAGCGGCTGGAAAAGCATTGTGGATAAACACCTACGATACGGTGGCAAGCTCATGGGTATTTGTGGCGGTTTACAGATGTTAGGCAATAACATACATGATCCTCTTGGCATTGAAGGGGATAAGGAAAGTTTGCAGGCTCTTGGCTATTTGGACTTTGAAACCACCCTTGAGGATCAAAAGCAGTTGATGAATGTAGCGGGTGGGGTAATAGGCTCACAGCTAACCCTACAAGGGTATGAGATCCATGCAGGCGTGAGCTCTGGACCTGCTTTCGATAAGTGCTTGTTTGACTTGGGTGATCACCAGGATGGTGTAATGAGCGAAGACAAACAGGTATTAGGTAGTTATATTCATGGAATATTTGACTCTGTTGATATGCTAAATTATTTATTAGCATGGGCTGGATTAGATGGCGCCGAAAAATTTGATTACCAGCAGCATCAAGATAAAGAGATAGATCGCCTCGCAGATGTGGTGGAGAGTGTGTTGTCAGTTAAGACCTTGCAGGGATTATTGGGCCTCGTTAACTAGGCCTTGTTCGCAGGGTAATCACATAAATATGATGTATTAGGACAATGCAGGGCGCAATTGTCGAATGCCAGCGTTAGACTACTAAGACCTTTTCTTTATTAGAATACGGCGCCCCTAAAAAGTTACATTCAGCATTGGCTCTTACTGAGTCATAACTGCACGATATCTGCACCAATCAACTTAGAAACACCTTTCAAATTATTGTCGCTTTTTGTTCAC
>JAPYOO010000017.1:31696-38779 GCA_029938135.1 Bermanella sp.
ATCTGCACCAATCAACTTAGAAACACCTTTCAAATTATTGTCGCTTTTTGTTCACAATATAAATTGCAAAATGCGAAATGCGAAGTGCGAAATGCGAAATGCGAAATGCAAATCCAACTAACCATGTGCTAATAATCTCACCTGCAAACACCCTAACCTATTAATAAATAACACTTTTTCGTAGTGGTATGCTCCTTGCTCAATACATATACAACGAGGTGTATCTATGAAAATTATAAGGGAAAAACCTTGCCAACGCAGACATCATAGATTGTCAGCCCCTCTATACGTCAGTATTGATGGGGATGCACCTATACTCGCCAACGATTGGAGCTTAAGTGGACTTTGTATCCATGACTGCCCCCATACCGACTATAAAATAATGAGTGAAATATCACTCACCTTAGACCTACCTTTCCAAGGATACGATATTTCGTTTAAGGCAGCGGCAAAAGTAATAAGAACCGATCAAGAAACGGGTACATTATTCTTAGAGTTTACCGACTTATCTGAACGCTCTTTTGACTTAATGAATCATTTTGCTGATGATTTAATCAGAGGTAAAATGGCAACCATTGACGACATGATTTGTCGTATCGATGTGCCTGTTACACCTATTTCCACCTCTCCCACACCAAATCCCGGTGAAGAAATTCCTATTAACCGCTTACCATTAAAAACTATTTTAATGACGGTTTTATATATCGGATTTGGTATGTTCATCTTCGCCTACTTAGGCACCATCATTTATAGCAATTTTTTTAGAATGGAAATAAAAACCTCAGTCATCACTCCAAAAATTCATACCCTAAGAATGCCCGCCGAAGGCGTTATAAAACCTGCCACCTATAAAGTAGGTAATCATTTTAATAAAGGGGACGAAATATTTCGTATTGAAAATACAGCCCTCACTCAAAAAATTAATAGCCGAAAAATTCGCGTTAAAACAGCCGAAAATAAACTAAGTCAGGCCAAAAAAATGTATCACATTGAACAAGAGCGTATGAAGCTATATCAATTGGTCAGTAAAACCGACGCGAACATATTAAAAGCACAGTTAGCCAGTAAACAGCAAGAACTTAACGCCGCGGATAAAAACTTTGTAAGATATTACACATTAGGAAAGTTAGATTCCGCGAGCCAAGAAGAAGTTGATGATGCTAAGCAACGCCAAACTAAGATTGCCTATCAGTTAGCAACACTAGAAGCGAAATACGCTCAAGCAATCGCCATGGAGACCGTTTCAGAAAGACGCCACTTTAATCATAAAGAATTTGCTGTCGACCTAGACATGGAAGCGACTAAGTTACAAACGTTATATCAAAACGTAGTACTGGAAAATCAACAATTAGAAATGCTGGTTAGCCAATTAGACTCACAAGTGATAAGAGCGCCTTATAATGGAAAGGTTATGAATTGGTTTCAAGAAGATAACTCTAATGTATCAAAAAATGAACCCATATTAATGATTCAAGCACTAGAAAATATCACAGTAAGTTCGTACTTAACCCAAGACGAAGTATTACATGTGGGTTTGTATGATGAAGCCAATGTTTTTATTCCTGCCCTTAATATTGAGCTGCCAGCCTTGGTCGAAAAAATCGATAGGAGTTCAGCCTTTCTTGATAAAAACAATGCCTCTTACGACTGGCAAAGCCCCACAGAGCGTACGGCATTAGTGGTATTAATACTGCAAGCTAACCCAGAGACCCAAGCGTTACTTAACTCAGGTTTACCTGCGGTGGTTATATTCAAAAAACGTTCAATAAGCTCTCTATTTTCGCAAGCAGCTCCAAAAACCTCAGCTGGAAAAAACCAACGGCCCGCGAACATACCAACACAACCACCTAGTGCCAAAAATGCAGTGATTAAGCAAACTTATGGAGGGGTATATGACTCAATCTAACCGAACTACTGATGTTCGATATGAAAATGTGTCTCATGTTGATGACCCCACACAATGGCCTAAAGGGTTAAAAAAATGGACTCCGAGACATCTATATAACATCGGCCTTTATTTTTCTTGTTGCTTATTAGCCGTACTCACGCTTCCTAATACAATTTGGGATCAGGAAATTAAACAAGTGACATTTATTATTGGATCACTGGGTATTTGGCGTTACGGCTGGTGGTTCACCCATGCCGTGCGTGCCTTTATATATGGAAAGTTTGTTTACCCAAAAATGAAAAAAGCCGGCCAGGAAATTTGGGAAAAAGGTTGGCGCCCTAAACACATACATTTCATGATGACCACCTATATGGAACATCGCGAAATTACCGAAAAGGTAATTCGTTCCATGTTAACTGAAATCAGAGATTCTGGTGTGCCAGGCACCATTTGGTTAGGTTCGTCAGTGAGATTTGATGAAGACATTGTTCAAGATCAACTGCAACGAGAAGCGCAAGACCTTGATGTTACGCTGCGAATTGTCAGACAGAATGTATCAGGTAAACGCGCTGCCATTGGCTTAGTTCTGCGTGCCATGTCAAGAAAACCCGTCGATAAAAACGACCTAGTGGTGTTTATGGATGGTGATTTTATTCTTTCCCGTGGTGCCATTAGCCGCTGTATGCCGCTATTTAATCTATATCCAAATTTGCAGGCTTGTACCACAGATGAAGAGGTGATTTGCATTGGCCCACGCTGGATTGAAAGCTGGCTTAAAATGCGCTTTGCCCAAAGGAGGCTTGCCATGCAATCTCATGCACTCTCCAATCGAGTCCTTACCCTTACCGGAAGAATGTCCGTTTTTAGAGCCAATCACTTACTTAAACTTGAGTTTATTCGCTTGTTAGAAGCGGATCACCTTAATCACTGGTTATGGGGCGACTTTCGTTTTCTCTCGGGTGATGACAAAAGCACTTGGTATTACATGTTAAAAAATCACTCTCAAATGCTTTATGTGCCTGATGCTCTGGGTTACACAGTAGAGGTCATTGAAGGCTCCGGCATGGAAAGGATGGTGCAAAACTTTAGACGCTGGTCGGGCAATATGCTGCGAAATGGTACTCGTGCCACCAAGTTAGGCCCTAATAACATGCCCTGGTTTATTTGGTGGTGTTTAGTCGATCAAAAAATTTCCATGTGGACCATGTTATTAAGTCCTGTTTTAGCTATCTGTGCGTCTTTTGTTCAAGGGGGATCTTACGTGATTGCTTATTTAATATTTATTGCCATTAGCCGCATGTTTTTATCTTTATTTCTATTCGCTTACTCACGGCAGATTCAAATGAGCTACCCGGCTATTTTATATTTAAATCAGCTAATTAATGCTTCGGTAAAGGTGTACTGCATATTTAGGTTATCGAAGCAAAAATGGTCAAATAGAGGAAATCAATCCTCAAAAGATGGTGAAAATTATTGGCTTGAATTATACCGAAATACGATGGCAAGTTGGTGTACGACCATAGCTGTCATGGCACTCTTTATTGTGACATTACATTACGCGGGGTTTATTGAAACCCCTTCCTACCAAATAATTGTAGATTTACTGGGAGGTAAATAATGAAATTTCATCCTATCGCTTTATATAAGCCTAAAAGTAAATTTCTGATGGCCCTAAAACATTGCTCGATTGGTTCAGGTAAAATCGAAGGTTTATTTTACGTGTCAGTCATATTCCTAGCTTTTTCACTTGGTTTAACCCCTATAATTTTTAATTATGTGGTAGACCCTTATAATATGAATAAGGTGTTTGATCTTAATATAAAAAAAGAAAAGCTAAGTTTAAAATCTCACTACCCGTTATGGAAAATAATTAATTATCCAAAAGAAACCACAAATACGTTAATTTTAGGTGATAGCCGCGCCCTTTCCCTAAAGGATAAATACTGGCATCAGCTAGAGCTTAGTAGTGCCTATAACTTTGCTTATGGTGGTGCCACCATAGATGAAATTTACGATACCTTTCAACATATTAAATCCAACAAGGCCATAAAAAATATTCTAATAGGTATTCAACTTAGAAGTTTATCCCCTCATTATAAAAAAGGAATGAACCGTGTACCGGAAGCCATTTCCTTAGCAGAAAACCCTTTGCAATATTATTCAAATGGCTTTGTTACCCAAATGAGTTGGCAACATGTTAAAAAGCAATACCCAAAACAATTATCGTTATTAGCTCAACGCATAAAATCATCCCCATTAACGTTTATGTCTAACGCACATGCAGCTGAGTTTAGCGACGAAGAAGACAAACCTCTTAAGTCACTATTAGACCCTAAGTACTGCGCTGAATGCACATTGCCTATTATTACCGAATCAGCTCCCCCCCCTAATAAGGCCACCGCGTCTTCCAATAGTAAATCTGAAGCCACGGCCAAGGGTGAATCCGTAGCTGCAGCTAAGAGTAGTCAGGATGCCGATATGGCCGATGTTTGGAAGCATTTATGGCCACATATTTCCCTAGATCGCCAACTACCACCCAGCTTTGAGAAACAAGTAACAAAAAATGCAAAATCAGACTGGGAGACGTTTAAATTTTACAGTGATTATTGGAATAAACTCATCGAAATAGCCCATTGGTGTAACCAGAATGACATCAAATTAATTTTTTTTATACCGCCTACCATTGCGGAAATGCAACAACAGATAACCAACTATGGTTACTCCGAGGCGAACCACAAACTACGAGTAGATTTATCTCAAATTGCACCTGTGGTTGATTTTGATTTTAGTAATTCAGTAACCCAAAACATTGATAATTTCAATGACGCTTACCATTTTAATTACAAATTGGCCAAATCAATCATAGGCGAGTTAATTCAAGTATTGGATAGCGACAAAGTGGCTAGCCAACAAGCCCATAAACGCAGAAATTCTATCGCTTGCCCCATGAGTAAAGAGGAAATATACCAACAAACATCCGATCATAAAACAACAGTGTTAGAAGGTAATGCCTGCAGAGTATGGAGGAAAAACAATGGGTAACTCAATCGCGATATATGTCAATAACGAAAAAAAATTAAAAATCATGATTGTCTTTTTACTCGTGACTATCGTTTTTTTAGTTGCTTATATTATTTACAATCATCATATAGATGGGATAGGCAAGCCGTCACCGATGCACCCTTCTGTCATGAAGCAGTTAACCTTGGCAAAGAGTTTACAAAAACAAGGTAAATTGCATGAGTCAGCCAAAATATTTGAACAATTCGCCATTCAAGGTTATCCGGACGCTATGTTTTATTTGGCTAAGACTTATACCAAGGGCTGGGGTGTTAAACCAAATTTAATTAAAGCTCGCTGGCATTTACTTAATGCGGTTGAATATGACTTTTCTTATAGAGGAGAAACAGCATATCAACTTGGAAAACTATATCAAAAATCAGCAGGCCCTGATTGCAATACCATTGCCGTGGAATGGTTTAAAAAAGCCATAAAATGGAAATATTATAAAGCCTCTGTTTCCCTAGGCTCTCATTATGAAAAGGGATTAGGTGTTCCGCAAGACCTGGATAAAGCCATTTATTATTATGAAATGGCAACCCATGATGGCATTACTATCGCTGCCTTGAAACATGCCCGCATTATTAGTAGCGGAAATTTTGGAGTACCCCTCGATATTAAATATGCCGCTACCTTGCTTAAGTTCGCTGTAGAAAACCTTGAGCTCGACGTGGGCCGTGGTAAAGCCGGCTCCGCGAAAACCCTAGGTAGGCTCTATCGAGATGGCATAAGCAACATCCATTTTCCTGAATACACCAATCAAGAGAAATCTATTTTCTGGTTTAGACGGGCCAGCGACTTAGATAACATCGGTGCTAAACACGACCTCGCAAAGTTACTTTTATTAATTGATGAAGACCGCCACTATAAAGAAGCCATTATCCTTCTTAAAACATCCGCCAACAATGGCCATGGAGGTGCTGCCACCTCATTGGGCCGAATGCACCTAGCCGAAAAATACAACTTACCCAAGGCCGGTTCAATTCCTTGGTTTAGCAAAGGTGTTGAAGCTGGGCATACGGGTGCGATTAAAGAGTTAGCGATAATTTATTACCAAGGTGAATTAGTAAAAAGGGATATAAATACCGCCATTAAGCTATTACAAAAGGGCGAAAATAAAGGGCATTCACAATCCATAAAATTACTTAATAAATATCGTAAAGAAAAGATAACGCTAGAACGCGATGATACTGTAAATATTTCAAAAATTTAGTCCGATCCTCACATAGCTATCAGTGCTTAAGTAATAGAACTTAAGCAAGGAGAATTATCATGGTATTTAGCTCACTTGAATTTATCTATTTATTCTTGTTTCCCACGTTAGGCGTATTTATCGTACTGCGTCATCTAAAATGGGAAAAAGGCATTATTTACTGGTTAATCATCACCAGCTTGATTTTTTATGCTTGGTGGAGCGTTAGTTATCTGGTTTTATTATTACTGTCTGTCATCATTAACTTTGCTTTCCATAAGCTTCTTTTAGTTCGTCATAGTCGGTTTATTTTAACCATTGCAACAATTTTAAATTTATCCACTCTCGCTTATTACAAATACGCCGATTTTTTAATCGACAACATCAATAATTTGGCACAAACACAATTACCCATGCTAAATGTCATTTTACCTTTAGCTATTTCATTTTTTACTTTTCAGCAAATATCATTTTTATTTGATACTTACCACAATAAAATTAGTCAATGTGATTTTGCCAAGTACTGCCTATTTGTGGTCTTTTTCCCTCAGTTAATTGCAGGCCCCATTGTCCTGCAAAAACATACGATCCCTCAATTTACCCTAAGCATCTTCACTAAACCTCTTTTTATGAATCTTGCCGTGGGTGGAACGCTCTTTGCGATAGGCTTGTTTAAGAAAATTGTCCTTGCTGACTCAATGGCGCCGACCGCTAATGAAGTATTTAATCTGGCTTTAGCCGGCAATGCCGTGCCGTTTGAAGCGGCATGGTTGGGTATTTTCGCTTACACGTTCCAGATTTATTTTGACTTTTCAGGTTATTGTGACATGGCTTTAGGCTTAGCCCGTATGTTCAGCATTACACTGCCTATTAACTTTAATTCCCCTTATCACGCCACCAGCATTGTTGACTTTTGGCGTCGCTGGCACATTACCCTTTCAGC
>JAPYOO010000159.1 GCA_029938135.1 Bermanella sp.
AAAACGGCGTTATGTAAGAAGACTGTATATATTTTCAGCTCGTAAGAGCAGGATCGGTTTGATTATTATTACTTGAGAAATAAAGAGAATTTTTTGTCCTAAAGAATTTGTAATCTGTCCCATGAAAGTGACAGGTATTACAAGCCAGTTTGCTTGACGAAGATAGAGCGTTGGAACCACCAGATCCCTTCCCGAACTCTGTAGTGAAACGACGTATCGCCGATGGTAGTGTGGGGTCTCCCCATGTGAGAGTAGGTCATTGTCAAGCTTTAAACACTAAGAAACCCCAATCGCTCACGCGGTTGGGGTTTTTTTTTGCCTGTGGGGAAGTGCTGTACCTTCAGGGACACAGGTATTTTCAATGTGTCTACAGGAAGTGCGCGGTGTTCGTCAGGGTTATTGGGATTAAATAAGGGTGTTTGGAATCGATTATCTGTCGGCACTATAATAAGGGTGGAAAAGTGCTGTACTTGGTTGCAGGATAGACCGTAATCTCCATAAATGAGAAAGATAGACTGATCGCCGATTACTTTAGATTATCCAAGGAAGGAGGGCGGTAGCTCTATATACAGTCAAAACTAAGCCATTAGTTAAAATTAGCTTTAGCTAATTCGGTACAAAAGTACGGTAATTAACCCTTGATAATAAAATACCTGCTAAGAGGGCCATTGAATAAGTCCATAACCGGACCCTGTTCTACCCTTCACTCCAAAAAATTAGTATTATTAACTTGCTGGCTAAAACAATAAAAAAAGAGGCCAACTCTTGTTACAGCGAATTATTATCACTACAGCTTTATTCTCTGCATTCTCTATGAGTAATGCCGAACTTGCCGATCTTACCGAATCTGAATTATCAGATGTCTCAGGTGAGGGGATTGCGCTCGTCTTCGAAAACTTCCAAATGGAAATGAAGGGCGAGGTAATTGGCGGTGAGGCGGGTAATGACTTTCAAATTACGGGTATCCAAGATTCCACAGGCAATGCTGTAAACGTAGGCATTGCTCAATACTATATTTCCGGTACAGGTTCTGACTTAGGTAGATCTCTAGATGGGAAATTGGTCAATTTAGGGCGACTAAATAACCCTATAACGATTGACTTACTGGACGGCAACTCTCTTAGTGGCGGTACTGGTAGCTGGGCTAATAAATCAGTCTTAGCCATTGCAATGCCTACACATGTGGACTCTACAGTCGGGTATAACTGCACAGCAGCAAGCGCCATTGCTGGTTCAGGTACTTGTTCAAGTAGGCCAGATGATGGTTCATTTCATGGTGAACGCTTTGATATGGGATACCGAATTAATCGTATTTTTGACGCAGATATAAACTCAACTAAGAATGTAAATCTTAATTTTCATGCTCAATCTGCCAATATGGACGGTAGCTACGTTCGCCTTTGGGGCAGCGATACAACAGATTCAAGCCAGGCCATGAAAATGGAAATTCAAATGAATTTTTATGCCAGTAAGCTAGTGTTTGATAGTTGCGAATTAACAGACAGTGCTGTTTGCGGCGACCAAGTGGGTTTTGAAGGCTTCTCAATGGAGTTAGCGTTAGGTGATGCCCAGTATTACCAGCCTATGACACTAGATGTCACCGATACCGGTTTCTTACATATATCTATTCTAGCTGTACCTACCCCAGGCGACTCCCGCATTCCAAATGGCTCAATTGATTCGATCACAGGACTAACTCCACTAGGAGGCTATGACCCATCTGCGGGTGGAACGCCAGGTGGTGCAGACCCGGATGCCGCAGTTTGGAACTGGTATAACGATTATTATACTAACGGCCGCAAAACCAATATAAGCATTTCCAATTTAACGGTTGGCGCTGAGAGCTTTGGCAGCTCATCCCTGCAAGGATTGCAAATTCAATATTTGGATATTACCAGTCATGAAATTTAACGTTGGCCTGGCCACTATATTGATGAGCTTAACTCTACCGCTTCAGGCGCTTCAGCTAATTACCGATGACGAGCTAGAAAAAGTCACTGGCCAAGATGGAGTGAGTTTATCGGGTGAGCTTTCATTTAATGAAGATGGCGGTCCTTTAGTGGACGTAGACCCTGATGGAATTGGTCCTTTAACCAGTACTTGGGGAGCTTGCTCTGATGCAAATGCGAAGCGTTGCGGAACACGCTTAGCGGTTAAGTTAAACAGTGATGCGGGTTCAGAAGGTTGGATGGCCCTAGATGAATTGAAAGGCAAAATATCTTTTGACGGTTTAACTATAAAGTCCCGCGAAATTAGCGCAACAGACTCTTTTGGTGGTGATCAAAATGAAGCGGGCATAGAGGGTATGACCGTATTAGAAATAGGCCTACCAAATAAAATTAAATATGAAAACTTTTCTTATAACGTAGCCACTAGTAGTTCAGCACGACCTACGGATGCAGGTTTTACCCAGCAAATTCGATACGGTGTGGACTTTAACGGTACAGTTAATATGCAGGGCAATATGCTTATATTCCCTACAGGTAATCCATAATGAATAAATGTTATTTATTATCGGTTCTGTTATTAAGTGGTTTGTCTCAAGCTGAGTTAGTCGGGCTTGATGAAGGCACTTTAGAGAATGTTAGTGGTCAAACCGGTATTGGAATTAATTTTGATAAAATTATTAGCATCGGATCACTTACCTATTCTGATGAAGACGGTTCAAGTGGTGGTGATTTACAATTTAATGATATCAAAATAGGCAGTCCCACCGATGTTACTGGGACAATGGCTCATTCTCAACACCTCATAAATGTGGATGCCACTGGCGGTTTATTTATTGATAGTTTATTTGAACCCACCCGTCTGCAAATCGGTGGAATTTCGGTAGGCAGTCATATAGGTAGTACCAGTTTTGGTCAGTACATATTTGACTTTGAAGGGACTAATGTACTGCAGATTGGTGGAGCGACTCCAAGTGGTTTTCTTATAAATAGCGCAACCAGTTTAAAGAATGTTGATTTTGTATGGAGTACAAACGGTGCTTCATTTCACTTGGATAATTTAACCATAGACCGAACACTTACGGATGCGGTGTTCGAAGAAAAAGATATAGGTGGTGGTCAAACCGCTTTGGTTATAGATATTCCAAACTATTATAGTGCCACAACAATTGGCGGTATTTGTTTTTCCTCGGCCGATTGTACGGCAAATGAATCCTTTGGTAGTTTCTCTCGAGAGTTAAGTCTTATTAATAGCCAAATTCAAATCCATGGTGGAGGACGAGAAGGTGAAGGCCTTACCATGAATATGTATTTTGAGTTTGATGAAACTGTAAACTCTGTAGGTGATGGTAACCACTCAAGTTATACCGATGACAGCACCTTAAAGCTTGCTAAGCAGTCAGGAAACATCACTGTTACTGGTTTTACATTTGATATTGATACAGCAGAGGCCCAGATTGGTGATCATATTGCCATGCAGTGGGATCAAGTTAAGGGTAATTTTAAAATTGGATCGGTTGAAATAGCCAGTGCCTCAATGGGGGCGCTAGAGTTTCAATTTGATTTCTTTGATGCCACACATGACTCTGTCTTGTATCAAAATAAAGTATTACTGGCGCCAGGTGTTACCTATGCAGGTAGCGCGTTTAATACCGGAAATACAAACTTTGATGCCTTCATGACGAATTTTTACAGTAAGGTAAACAATACCAGTGATGGTATTAGCCTGTTTAATGAATGGAACATGACCGCAGACATTTTATATACCGATAATGGCAACACTGTAGTAATCGACAACTACCAAAACTACGGAAACGGCTACACTACACTTGATGTGCGCACAGGTGATTTATCCGTAGATAATACCAACGATGCCAACGAAAGCTTTTTGGCCATAGGTGTAAAGGACTATAAAGTACATTACAGTTTCGACGGTTTAAAAATGGGGTCGCAAGATGCTCAAAATCAAAACGGCTATGAATTGTTAGGTATTTCTCCTGAAGCTGAATTTACCATGAACGCAGCCGTTGAAATCCGTGGCGGCGGTAATGTGGGCAGTGGTGTCACCTTTGATGGCGATGTGTTGTTAAGTGATGCCAATTTCGCGGTGACTAAAACCAATTTAGGAGCCAAAAATGTAGGTGTCTATTTAGACGACGCAAGCTATGAATTCCATTTTCGTGATTTAACTCTAGATGTAGAAAGTGAAGGCATAAAGTTATTGCTGGGCGAATTATGGAGTGAGTTTACAATTGGTGATGTTCGTTTTGGTGATAAATACTCAGGCAACAGTTTAGGTGGGTTAGTTATTAAGCATTATCAAATGGGGTCTGAAGTCGTCATTAGTGCAGGCGGTGCTGCGGGTCGCTGTATGGATGGCTTGGGTGCAGATGCTGCAGCCTGTGATACCAATGGTGGTTATTGGTTAGATACCGATGGTGAAGGCCTAACAGTTGCCAGCACACAAATATTACTTGAACGAAACGACACTGATCCAAATAACATAAAAGAAAACAGTGTCACCTATGTGACAAAGCGTACCGGAGCTGATAATAATACTGGGCTTCAAATGAAAATCGATAATATGTACACCACAGATGGTTATAATGGCACCCCTACCGATACCAACACTTACGGTATTCGAAGTACTATGTCAGTGGATGTGGCCAGGACCCGTGTATTAAAGAAAACCGACGGGGCAGATGCCAATGGTATTTTAGGTAATAAGGGTGACGAGCTAATTAGTACTGGCCCAGGTGTTACAGATTATGTTTACGCTCCTGTACCCAGTGCCGCCCAGAAAGCCAACCGTCCAACAGCACTAATCCTAACCAGTAATACCCGAATTAAAGAGCTTAACATTGAATCAATTCAGCTTATTCACCCAGGTGCTTTGGCAACCCCTGCCACTTTGATTCATGGTGTGAGTTTGCAAAACCTTAATTTATCATCAACCCTGTCTGTAACCCCCATTCGCTAGTGTCATTTGCTCAAGCAAGCATGGAAATTAAGGGCTTTAAACGCTATAGTTGCCCTTAATTACCAATAACCTTTTACATCCCCATAAATGACAACCGATCCGTGCCATTGTGCTATTTCTAAAGCACAAATTGATAGGCCTGCATCCATCGTACCCGTTGTCATATCGGGCAGGAGACACTATGAGCCAGTTAATTATTTTTGATACCACCATGCGCGATGGCGAACAAAGCCCTGGTGCTTCCATGAACAAGGAAGAAAAGGTACGCATTGGTAAAGCGCTTGAAAAGATGAAGGTGGACGTGATTGAAGCTGGATTCGCAGCAGCCAGCCCAGGTGACTTTGAATCTATCGTCGCAGTAGCGCAAGCCGTCAGAGAAAGTACCATTTGTTCTTTAGCGCGTATTGTTGATAACGATATCGACCGTGCAGCCCTTGCACTCAAAAGCGCTGAACGTGCTCGAATCCATACCTTTATAGCCACAAGCCCCATTCACATGGAACACAAGCTACGCATGACACCCGACCAAGTGCTAGAGCATGCGGTACGTGGGGTGAAGCGTGCACGCAATTTAGTGAGCGATGTTGAGTTCTCGTGTGAAGATGCTGGCCGCAGCGACATGGATTTTATGTGCCGTGTTATAGAAGCTGCCATTAAGGCGGGTGCCACTACTATTAACATTCCAGATACCGTGGGTTACGCCATTCCAGAAGAGTTTGGTCGTAATATTCGCACCTTAATTGAACGTATTCCTAATTCAGATAAAGCCATTTTCTCCGTTCATTGCCATAACGATTTAGGCCTAGCAGTAGCTAATTCACTGGCAGCGGTGGCCAATGGTGCCCGTCAGGTAGAGTGTACTATTAATGGTTTGGGTGAACGTGCGGGTAATGCTGCACTTGAAGAAGTCGTGATGGGGGTACGTACCCGAAGCGACTTGTTTGATGTGACCTGCAATATCGACTCAAAGATTATCGTACCCACATCGCGCCTAGTTTCTTCAATTACCGGTTTTCCGGTACAGCCTAACAAGGCTATTGTGGGTGCTAATGCGTTTGCTCACGAAGCGGGCATTCACCAAGATGGTGTATTAAAGCACCGTGAAACCTATGAAATTATGCGTGCCGAAGACGTAGGTTGGGGCGCAAATAAAATGGTATTGGGCAAACATTCAGGCCGAGCTGCCTTTCGTGCCCGTATGGATGAACTAGGCATCAGTTTTGAGACTGACCAAGAATTAAATGTAGTATTTGCACGCTTCAAAGAGCTTGCCGATAAAAAGCACGACATCTTTGATGAAGATTTACAGGCATTGGTTAGTGCCACACGCAGCATTGATGACAAATACGAATTGGTAACATTAGAAGCCCATAGTCAAACAGGCGAAACACCTGTCGCTAAATTATCATTAGCGGTGGCAGGTCAGGAAGTGAACACACAAAGTGAAGGCAGTGGTCCTGTGGATGCTGCTTTTAAGGCCATAGAATGCATCGCTAAATCAGATGCTAGTGTGCAATTGTACTCGGTTAACTCCATCACGAGTGGCACTGATAGCCAAGGTGAAGTAACCGTGCGTTTGGAGAAAGGCGGGCGCATTGTTAATGGTTTGGGTGCTGATATTGATATCGTAGTGGCATCAGCCAAAGCGTATATTAACGCGCTTAACCTATTAGAAAACGGCACGAATAAAGCCCACCCGCAGGCATCTGTTTAAATAACGTTATGTCGTTTTCTCACTCACAATTAACGTACCTAGATCACCTTGGCATTGATGTTTGGTTAACACGTCCTGCATTTGAGCAAGACGTGGCGGCGCCTGTGCAGGCAGCATCGGGACTTGAACAAGTGCGCTCGGAACTTCTGGCTAAAGCCTCACCGGCACCCATAATTGCGGCGCCACCAACAATACAAACACCTTCACCAGTGCCCGCTCAAGTGCGTGAAGCGGCTGGAAATCCAGCGGCTAGACTGGCGCAAATAGCACCTGAAAGTTTCGTAACACCGGCCTCAACGGCTGCGCCTGTATCTACCGCTCCCGCCCCTAGATTTAATATTCAATTTTGGTGTTATAGCTCGGGTGTATGGATCATAAGTGGTGAAGTAGAGTTGTCGCCCCAGCATCATATGTTAGTGCACAATGTTGCCCACTTTTTACAAGGTAAAAAACGTAAACCCCGTCATGTAGGTATTTTTTCTTGGCCCATGTTAGATGCCCCAAATATTGATCAGGGTGGTGAGATTGCCAGTAAATATTTAAAGCAACACATTGATCAACTGCAAAAACTCACTAAGTGTAAAAAGCTTATTGCCTTTGATGAAAGCAGTACTTGGTTAACCGATATGTCGCCTGTGGTTGTACCTTGCTCCTTAAGTGAGCTGCTAGTCAATATTGATCATAAAAAAGCCCTTTGGCAGCAGTTGCTGCCAAACCAATTGTAGTTTCTAAATATGCTTATTCGAGATATGACTCCCAGTGATGTGGCCGCCGTGTTCGCCATTGACTGCCAAACTAATGATTTCCCGTGGACACAATCCTTGTTTGAACAGGCGGTAGCCTCGACTAAAAAAACATCCGTTATTGAAAAGCAGGGTGAAATCCTAGGTTTTAGTATTGTCTCGTACGTTGTAGGAGAAGCGGAGCTATTGAATATTTGCATTGCCAAAAACCAGCAAGGCAAAAAGCTAGGCAATACTTTGTTAGAGCACGTTATCGCACAAGCCAAAGAGTCTGAAAATCATGAGCTGTATTTGGAAGTGCGCGCCGGTAACGCTGTTGCTTTAGCGCTATATGAAAAACATGATTTTAATGAAATTGGCTGTCGTAAAGATTATTACCCCATGAAAGGCGGTCGCGAAGATGCCATATTGATGGCACGCTCTTTACTGTTTTAGGCTCGTTTAACTCTCTTCCGTTTCACCCCATATAGTTTCGTTATGAGATTATAT
>JAPYOO010000160.1:0-6069 GCA_029938135.1 Bermanella sp.
GATGTATTGGATAAACATCTATCTGGGTTGGCAAAATTGGTTAATGATGCCGGTGTTGGTTTGCCCAAACTCGAAGAACGCATGATGTTTTTAACCACCGGCTTAGCCGACAGTTTACATGGATATTCAACTCGCATGGAAAACATGCTTAAAGAAACCACCACCAGTATGAATGAAACTACGGTTAATTTAAGTGCTCAGTTACAAAGCGCATACAGCGGCGCGTTTAATCAACTTGATGAAAAAATACTAAAAACCCTTACCCAAACCGACAAACAAATAGCGAAATTAGATGCGGCATTAGAACATGAATTAAATAAATCCCTAAAAACCATGGGCGAGCAATTGGGGGCATTAAGTGAGAAATTTGTACAAGATTACAGCCCGTTAACCGAACGCCTACATGATTTAGTCAACTTGGCCGAAAGAAAAGTAAACTAATTTTAAAGGTTTAAAATTCAAGGGCGCAGTACATTATGTTAACCGATGAACAGCAACTAGGGGGCATTAAAGAACAGGAAGGTCATTGGGTCGCAGTAACTGATTTAATGGCCGGTTTGATGATGGTGTTTTTATTAATCTCTGTTGTATTTATGGTTAATGTAGAGCTTCAGAGAAAAAAAATAACCGATGTTGCCATTTTATACGATCATTTGCGTACCCAGCTTTACGAAGATTTGCTCAAGGAATTCTCACCTGATCTAGAGCGCTGGGGGGCCGAAGTTAAGCCCGACCTAACCTTTCGCTTCAACAAAACGGAACTGATGTTTGCCAACGCCGAGTCAAATCTGAATGAGCAATTCAAAGAAATTCTTGCCAATTTTTTTCCGCGCTATCTAAAAATTATTACAGCCGACAAATATCGAGAAGATATTTTAGAGGTTCGCATAGAAGGGCATACCTCAAGTGGCTGGCTAGGCGCGAGCAGTGAAGACAGTGCCTACATATATAACATGGCGTTAAGTCAAGCCAGAACCCGTTCAGCGTTGGCGTATGTGTTGTTTTTGCCTGAGGTAGCGGCGGATAAAAAGTGGTTAAGGAAGTATTTAACGGCCAATGGCTTGTCATCATCCAAAGTAATTATGGATGGTGAAAATGGCGAAAATAGCGAGCGCTCTCGAAGAGTTGAATTTAAAATTCGTACCGATGCCGAAGGAAAAATTGCCACAATCCTAGAAGATGTGCTGCCATGAAACTTTATGATTTTAAGCAAGATGACAAACTGAATGACCTAAGAGACATGATGGGGGCTGATAGCTTTGGTAATTTTGAGTTATTTGATCCGCAGCGCCACTTAAGTTGGCAGGAGCGAAAAGCATTAAGTGGGCAATGGGTAAACGTCACGTCTGCTAGTTTGCATGCTTATGGGGATCATACGTTGGCTTACAAAAATAGCCATGTCTTCAGCATCACCGAGCAGCATTTTCACTTCTCGCTATGTGATGAGTTAAAAAAACGTATCAGTCAGGGCCGGCTTGCCAATACACAGGTAACCCTAAATGACTCTTTATTGCAGGGGCGCATGGTATGTGAATATTGCCTACATGCCGTGAGTTATCAGGGCTATGATGCTTATAGACGTCGTCATGAAGAGTATAATCAACGTATTATTAAAAAATTTAAATTTTCTGACTACTTACAGAGTAAGTATAAAGACGCGACCTGAACCCAGTAAACGCTATATCCCTCACTTATTCTTTTTCCTTATAAGTACTCCCTATATCTACCGTTAGCAATCACTCTTCCCCGTCGATTTGAGGGTGAAACTTGGCCATCTGTGCTCAGCTGTTACAGGGAGTCAATGATCTGTAACAATCTGTGTCGAATTTGTTTTGTTATGTCTTTAATCTTTACATACTGAAAATTCAAGACAACAACCCCATGAAAAATGCAATAACGCTTGCTGGTATTCAATTCCCAGTAAATTCAAAAGGAAAGCGCAGCACCACTGAGACTGGGCAAGCTATTTTTGCAGCTTCTTATCAGCATGTTGATGATACGTTTAGCGCAAAGTTAATGGCTGAAGTTAAGTGGCGTAATCACTACGCCCAATACATGCCTGCTATGTTACACAGTGCCGCCAAGAGTCAGCATGTCAGTGAAGAAATTGCTGAAAAAGGGTTGGCCAGTTGTTATCAACAGTTTGAATTTATTCGTAATGGTCAGGCTTATAAGCTGAATCAAGCCATGGCGCTGTTTACACAACCACTTTTTCGTACCGCTAAAATTGAAGGCCTATCTTCGCGACCTAAACATGCCATTAGTATTCAACACAAGGGACGCACGTTAAGTGGTGAAAGTTTACGAGAGCAAATAGCCGTGTGGCATGACAAAAATATCATAGAAAAAAGCCATGCTCAGGACTTATTGTCCATGTTAGGGGACAGCAATAAACAGGACTTATCCGACAAATATTTTGTATTACTTGGTGCCAGTTCTGAAATAGGCCCCATATCTTTGTTATTGGCCTTGGGTGCCAATATTATTGCCATTGGTCGTGAAAATCCAATTAACTGGACACGCTTAATTGCATTGGCGCGTCGGTCATCGGGTAATTTATATATTCCATGTAAGCGTCGCCCCGACGGCTTAAGCGATCAACAACTTGCTCAATTAGCCGGAGCAGACTTATTAACGCAAACTCCAGAAATTGGCAGTTGGTTAAACCAATTTAAAAAGCCATTAACATTGGGGAATTATGCGTATCTAGATGGTGCAAACCATGTGCGTTTGGTCATGGCTATGGATGCTATTGTGACAAGACTTACGCAGAAGCGGAATGATATTAGCTTGGCGTATTTGTTAACCCCCAGCGACGTATATGCTGTGCCTAAATCGGTGACACAAAATTCTATGATGCGTTTTAAAGGCGAAGGCGTGAGTGGCCTGTTTAAAACGTTCATAAACAAAATAACCCTGTCAGCACTATTTGCACCTAGCATTGTCTCCCAGCTGACAGATACACAAGGGAATGAGTTGGGTGTGCTAGACAATCTAGTGCCGCAACAGGGTCCTAGCTATGTTTTAGCAAAACGCATTCAACGCTGGCGTGCCATTGTGAGCGTTAAAAATGGCTTACGGGTAAGTTGTAATGTCGCACCGGCTACCTCGACGCAGTCAGTCATGAGCAATAAGTTTTTTGCCGCCGCGACAACCGGGTCAGAAAGTTTTGGTGTAGAAGTTTTTACTCCAGAGGCGGCCAATGCGTTGATGACATTACAAATGATCGAAGACGTGTGCAGTGATCAGGCGTTGGCGCGTGGTGAGGCTTTGTTTATTCATGGCGCTAATCATGGTGGTTCCTGGCACATGGGTTATTGTTTCCGCTCTGTATTAGTGCCGAGTTTATTGGTGGGGTTAATGCAAAAATTATTGCCTAATTGTAAAGCCCATAGACCATTATCGAATGTCGGTAGTCAGCGTCATCCTGCGTAACGATTGAGCTTAAATTTAGGTGTGAATGGATAGTGGCATATCATTGGGAAGAATTTTGATGGCTGCTTAATTTCTATTTATCCCAATTTCTTGTCTTTCTATAATACCTATTGAGTTTGCGCTCCATCATCTAAGTTCTGGTTATGTTTAGCTCCCTCGTGGCATGTCCTAAATTTTCTGTCCATCTACAGTATTGGCCCATTTGACCTTTTTAACTGGCTAATGCCTATGGCACACTGAGGTCAATTAATAATAACAGGAACATCCCATGGCCTGGCTTAACTCAAAACCCATCAAATATGGCTTACTCAGTTCCTTGGGTATTCTTTTATTTATCGTCCTTTACAGTTATTACACTTTGCAACAAAGCTTACCTAGATTAGAGGGGGTGCTTACGTTTGAGCGTTTGCAAAGTGAGGTTGTTATTAAGCGCGATCAGCAAGGTATTCCTACCATTGAAGCCAGCACTCGCAGCGATACCGCCTTTGCGTTGG
Source organism: Bermanella sp. (assembly GCA_029938135.1). GTDB lineage: Bacteria > Pseudomonadota > Gammaproteobacteria > Pseudomonadales > Oceanobacteraceae > Bermanella. The sequence continues at coordinate 3,930 of JAPYOO010000160.1, forward strand.
GTTTTTTACACGGCCAAGAACGTTTTTTTCAAATGGATTTGTTACGCAGGAACAGCGCTGGTGAATTAAGTGAGTTATTTGGAGCGTTGGCCAAAAAACATGACAAGGGCATTCGCATTCACCAATTTAGAAAGCGTGGCCAAGCCGCCATTGGGCAGTTATCGGCCAGACAATTAAAAATAATGCAAGCCTACCGTGATGGCGTCAATGCCGCACTGATTGACTTAGGCAGCAAACCCTTTGAATATTTTTTATTAGGAGTAGAGCCTAGCCCTTGGACCACCGAAGATTCCTTGTTGTCGCTGTACAGTATGTATTTAGATTTACAGCCACAATGGAGCGAAAGCGAGCGTTCATTAGCCGTGATGAAGCAACAATTGCCCAGCGATTGGTTTGACTTTTTAACCAGTCAGGGAGGTTATTGGGATGCGCCTATTCAGGGGGAAGCCTTCACAGAAAACAGCATTATCCCCACACGAGCGCTGGCTTCTTTTAGTCACACCGATGATGCCGCTCAAGTAGCTAAATTTTCGGTGTTTAAAGATCAAATCCATTACGGATCGAACAATTGGTCAGTGGCGGGCAAGCTCACTAAACATGGTGGTGCCATGCTGGCTGATGACATGCATTTAGGGTTACGGGTGCCTAATATTTGGTACCGTGCCTCGTGGTACTTAGAAGACGGACGTCGTGTCACTGGGGCCAGTTTACCGGGCACACCCGCTATGGTGGTGGGCAGCAATGAACACATCGCCTGGGGCTTTACCAATAGCCAGGGGGACTTTCATGATGTCATTGTATTAAAAACCAATAACGATCAAAGCCAATACCTTACGTCCACCGGCATGGTGGATTTTGTTATTGAAAACGAAACCCTCAATATTAAAGACGGCGCCAGCGAATCGGTTGACATAAAACTCACGCAATGGGGGCCGGTGATCGGTAAAAACCCTCAAGGCCAGTTACTGGCCATGCGCTGGGTGGCGCACGATGTAGAGGGCGCCAATTTAAATTTAATGAAAATGGAAGATGCTAACAATGTTGCCGATGCCTTGCTTATATCACCCACGGCAGGGGTACCAGGCCAAAACTTAAACGTGGTTGATAAAGACGGTAATCAGGCGTGGAGCATCATGGGGCGTTTACCCGTGCGCTTTGGGTTTACAGTGGGTATGAGCGGCAGTCAGCTGCCACAAGATTGGAGCGCGGGTGACAAAGGCTGGAGCGGGTATTTAGCCGCGTCCCAATATCCTCAAGTGGTGAACCCCGAAAACGGTCGGATTTGGACCGCTAACGCAAGAATCGTCAGTGACAAATTATTGCAAAAAGTAGGCACTAATAATTATGCGCTGGGGCCCAGACAAAAACAAATTCGTGATGATCTATTTGAAAAAGAGCAGTTCACTGAACAAGATTTTTTAGATATTCAACTGGACGACAAAGCGGTATTTTTATCTCGTTGGCAGCAGTTTATGTTAACGCTTTTACAAGACGTTAATGACCCCGCTTTGTTAGAGGCCAAAACCTTAATACAAAATTGGCAAGGGCGCGCCAGTAAAACCAGTGTGGGGTATTTATTAGTGAAGCGTTTTCGTGAGGCCGTAGTGGACCAAACCATCGGCCATATTTATCGCAACTTAGAAAAAAACAGCAATGAATTTTGGCCCTCATCCATCGACAATTTTGTAGAGTACCCTGTTTGGCAACTCATAAACGAGCAGCCCATTCAACATGTACCGACGGGTTTTAATGACTGGCCCAGTTTTTTAAATGCACAGTTATCAAATACACTTATAAAAGTGGCTAAAGATGGTGAGCCGTTACAACAGCAAACGTGGGGAAAATATAATACCCTAGATATTAAGCACCCCTTAAGTCGTGCGCTGCCTATGCTGGGTTGGTTTTTAGATATGAAGGCGGTGCAAATGGATGGCGATACCTATATGCCGCGTGTACAAGACCCAGATACAGGCGCTAGCCAGCGTTTGGCGGTAGCGCCTGGCCACGAAGAAGACGGATATTTTCATATGGCCACCGGCCAAAGTGCCCACCCGCTTTCACCGTTTTATACTGTGGGCCATGATGATTGGGTAGAGGGAAATCCTTCGGCGTTTTTACCGGGCAAAGAGGCGTGGCGTCT
>JAPYOO010000160.1:6169-7826 GCA_029938135.1 Bermanella sp.
AATGTGGGATGTAGGTAGCCTTAGTGTTTAAGGTTTAATACGGATTCAGGCATTTCACCTGTATCCCATTTTTCGTATATTTTAGTGAGTTCACCGGATTCTACTAACTCAGGAATACGCTCGTTATAAATAGCGATTAATTCGCGGGATAAATTGTCAATTGAAAATGCCGCGTAAACGTCGGTACCTTCAGGCATTTCATTGATTAAGTAATCCTCTGATTTCATCTTATTTTTTTGCATCACAGCGGCAATCTCATCCCATTCATCAATCAAGAAATCAATCTTGCCTGTGTTTAACATTTTAACCCCTTGCTCAATATTACGAAATTCTTTGAGCTTAAAGTTGCGTTTTGATTGCGCAATAATTTCATAGTCTTTTATCCAGCCCACAGTTACACCGCGTAAGCTGTCTAGACCTTGCCATTTAAACCCCGATTTGTTTTTGCTTAAGGCTGACATGTATTCCACATCTATGGGGTAAATGGGAAATATCACTTGCTCTTCCGAGTCACGATATTCGCCCACAATAGCGTTATAGGTATGGTACTTCGCCACCATTTTCATGGCTCGGTTCCAAGGTACATTCTTAGTAGCGACTTTTATGCCAACAGGCTCGTAAATGGCGCGAAATATATCCCAGTACAGGCCACTGCCATCTTTATTGGTATAACCCTCCCAAACAGGGGCTACCACCGACATGGCTTTAATGTGTTGGCGCTGAAATTGAGCAGACTTAAGCGGTTCACTTATGGCTTGGGCACTGAACAGCAAAAGGGCGGCTATTAACACTAATGGCATAACGATCTCCGCAGGTAGTGCCAAAACGTGTAGGCAGGACTACCTTTCCTAAAGGGGCTTTAGTTATAGGTTAGCAGGTAATATAGGGCTGGACAGTCTATCTAAAGGCAGGGATATAATGGCTTTAAGTTATATTTTGGGTTGCGAGGTTGATAAAGGGCAGAGCACCCAAAGTAGGGTGCTCATAACCAAGCAATTTTTGAATTATTGCAAAGCGAGCCTTTTAAGCATGTCCGGCATAACACCTGTGTCCCATTTTTTATAAAGGGCAGCCAGTTCTCCGTTGGCCACTAACGTTGGCATGCGTTCGTTGTAAATCTTAATGAGTTCACGTGAGAAATGATCATCTGAAAACGCGGCGTATAAATCAGTGCCTTGTGGCATCTCATTTTCTACGTATTTGTCCATGCTTAAGTTATGCGCTTGAATGGCGGCGGCAATTTCATCCCAGTCGTCAATGACAAAATCCAATTCGCCGTTATTTAGCATCTTTAAGCCTTGCTCAAGTGTGCGGAACTCTACTAGGGTAAAGTCGCGTTTTTTTTCTTCAATCACCTCATAATCTTTAATCCAGCCTACTCGCATGTTGCTTAGGCTTGTTAACCCTTGCCAATCATTGCCCATAGGAATTTTGCTTAAAACGGTCATGAACTCCACATCAAGTGGGTAGATAGGAAAAATAACCGGTTCGTTAGAGCTTAAGTACTCCCCTAGAATGGCATTGTAGGTGCGGTATTTACTCACCATTTTTACAGCTCGATTCCACGGCACAATGCGGGTTTTTACTTTAATGCCCACGGGCTCATAAACGGCTCGAATAATATCCCAATACAAGCCGCTACCATCTTTGTTGGTAT
>JAPYOO010000161.1:0-6353 GCA_029938135.1 Bermanella sp.
TGGGTATCCCCCATTTAAAAGCGGATACTGAAATTGAGCTGGCATTCGCTCAAGGTTACAACGCAGCCTTGGATCGCGGTTGGCAACTTGAAGTTGAAAGGCAGCGAGCAAATGGCACCAGTGCCTCATTTTTAGGGCGTGCACACTTAGAATGGGACAAGTTCGCTAGACGCACAAAAATAGATGAGACCGCTAGAATTTGTTATCAGAATCTTAGCCCTAAAACACGAAAGTGGATTCGATCTTTTGTAAAGGGTATTAATGCCGCTGTAGGTCACTGTGAAGCAAGTGCCTTTGAAGAGCATGGCATTAGTGCTCAACCATGGGAGCCATGGACTCCTATTAGTGTTTGGTTTTCAACCCATATATTAATGGGAGGGTTCGCAAGTAAGCTCTGGAAAGAAGAAGTTATAAACAGACTTGGGGAAGAGTATCTAGATTACTTCTCTTCAGAAAGCCTTGGCAGTGCTAATAGCAATGGCTGGTACATCCCAGGCAGCCAAACGGAATCAGGTTTACCCTTACAAGCCGGAGATCCTCATCGGGTTGTGGAGCTTCCTAGCTGCTATCAGCAGGTGCGCTTGTCCTGCGATGAATTTGATGTGGTGGGTTTTGCCATCCCCGGCATTCCCGGTATTGCGCATTTTGGTCACGCCGGAAAAGTCGCTTGGTCTATCACCAATGCTATGGCCAATTATCAAGATTTATATTTTGAAAAAATACTTTGTAAGCAAGGTAAGTATTTTTGCGAAGGTCCAGACGGTCAAGAAGAGGTTGAAGCCAGCATTGAGATCATTGAGGTACGTGATGAAGAATCGGTTAAAATTACTGTATTAGAAACAAAGCGCGGGCCTGTCATTGTAGATGCAACGGATGATAATTTAGCCATTAGTATTCGATTACCTACTCGGTCATTTTTTGAATCAGGCTTTGATAGTTTGCTGGGTTTACTGCACGCTAAATCGGTGGCAGATGTGGAGCAGGCGCTTGAGTCATGGGTGGAACCGGTTAATGTGTTACAAGCCTCTGATCAAGAAGGAGGTTACCTTCATAAGGTAGTGGGCGTAGTGCCTAATAGGTCTAAGAAAAACTTTGACCGTGTGGTACCGGCTTGGCAATCTGTTTTTGACTGGGAAGGCGTCATTCAAGGGCGGACCTCGAGTGATAAAAACAGTGTGGCCGTTATGGCCAATCAGCGCGGTTTATCAGCTGACATGGGCAGCGATTTTTCACCGCTGCATCGTACCAAACGCATTCACGAAATCATCGCTTCAAAAAGCAGTTGGTCTGCAAAAGAGATGCAAAGCATTCATACTGATTGTTATCTACCTACCGCTAGTATCATCGTTGATTTATTAAAAAAAGAAAAAAACCTGCCTGAAAGCGCTTTATTATTGGTGAATAGACTCGTCAACTGGGACTTTCATATGAAAGCCGAAAGTTCAGAAGCGGCCCTGTTCTCAAAATTAAGGGCGTTGATTGTTAATAAAATTTATGAAGCGCCCGAGCTCAAGAGTCTTGCTGACATTTTAGCTGAAGATAAATATTCAAGTTTATTTGTGCCCTGGTTATGCCTCACTTCTAGAATTGCGTTTGCCCTAGAAAGTATTCTTAGTAAAGGCATTCCAGGTATCGATACACAAAATATTGTGCACGAATCGCTCATGGAATTATCGGAACAAAAAGATTTAAATGCAACTTGGGGTTCGCTGCATACTATTACGCCATGGACAACTTTAAGCGGTGATGACATTAAAGTATGGCCTGGCATCGGCGGTGATCACGATTGTGTTCTTTCATCCTATAGTCTTCCCGGCATTACTCATAGCTGTTGGAGGGCCCCTGTGGCTCGCTACGTTTGGGATATAAGTGATGTTGGTAAGAGCTTGTGGATTTCACAATTTGGCGCCTCAGGTGATCCTAATAACAAACACTTTTCTGATCAATTTGAGTATTGGCGACGCGGCGAGCTGGTTCCCGTTGTCACAGACTGGAATAAACTGACCTTGCAAGAGACTCTACAGCTCCCTAAAAGAATATCTATTCCACTACCATACACGGTAGAGGGATTAGGTGAAATTTCAATTGACGCGTTAAACATAGAAAATGATATTGATCTAATTCATGAATGGGTCAGCCAGGATCGCGCAAAATATTGGGGTATGACAGATTATGAGAAAAAGGATGTTGAGCTAGTATACGAGTATATTGATGCGCAAAGTCATCAACATAGCTATATGATCAGACTGGATGGTGCACCTATTTCTTTCTTTCAGCTGTACGCCCCCAACAAGGAAGAGATTGGCAGTAAATATGAAGTATTAAAAGGCGATGTTGGTTTGCATATATTCGTAGCGCATTCAGATAACCCTACAAAAGGATTTACCAATAAAGTTTTAGATATAATTCGGGACTTTACTTTTTCAACACAGGAACATCGTAGAATAATTGCAGAACCCGACAGTCAAAATGACAAAATGTTAAAGCGCTTCATGCACTATGGCTTTAGCTTTGGGCATACAATTGAATTAGCAGCAAAACAAGCCCAGTTGGTATTCTTAACAAAACCCAAGGATAAACAAAAGGAAATGGCATTAGGGTAAACAATGCCTGGCACGTGACGGGAGTTATTGCAGCTGCAGGGCTAGAAATGTAAAACCTAAAAGCTAAAATACTCTTAGGGCTGGCTTGATAGGAAATCAAGCCAGCTTTTTTGCGCGTACTGTACTAGGCGGAAAAGGTTTTATTTTTTCTTCTTTTTGGGCACTCGAATCACACGGGTATTGCTATAACGGTCGTGCCAGCTTAAACCATCTTTATCAAGCCAAATCCAAAAATAGCCTAAGCCACATAATAAAAATGAAATAAGAGACACTAAAAAACGCACGAGGCACTGCATTAAAGATAGCTGTCCAGGGTCATCATTTAGCAGTCGTAAGCGCCAAGCTCGCATACCGAGTGTTTGACCACCACGTCGCCAAAAGTGAGTATTAAACCAAAACAACGCAATGAACAGGGCACTGGGTAAAAACGGATTATGAGTGGCCACGTGCTCGCCATCGTTTGCCGCCACAAAAATAATGCCAATGACAAACCATATACCCAGTACTAATAGTGCGTCATAGGTGAGGGCGGCCAGCCTAACCAGAGGGCCTGCGTTTGTTACCTGTATGCTCTCTTCTTGTTTGTTCATATGTGTCACAAAGGCGCTAATAATAAAGATGGACCGATTATACAGATTTAAGCGTGAACAAAAGGGCTTTTATGAATGAAATTAGATGGGGGAATGCAGGTTATAGCGCTGAATCGGTGTCTAGTGGGAGGCGCAGCGTCTGGATAAGTGTCAATAAAGCGTGTTGTGCCCGACAATCCGGGCACGTTATTAATGGCGGTTATTAATAATTAAACGCCAGTTGCAAGGCTGCGTTGCTACTAGACATATCGTCCCCGAAAACGTCGTAATCGTCGCTGCCATGTCCTGATACCCTTATATGCAGTTGTACTATTTTCCAACTGTAGCCCATGCCCAGTGTAAATGCGGCGCCGGTAACGTTTTCAGAAGAACCATTTAATTTATAGTTTTCTTGGAATACACCCAGTCCCGCGTAAAACTGCCAGCCTTGGTAATTATTACTAGAGAGTATGGCGCTGGCTTCAATGCCATTAAAGCTCCAGCCATCATAGTAGCTGCCATAGTTTTCATAGAGCTCGCCATCCCTAATAACCGCGTCAAAGTCGCCATTATTGTACTCGGTATAAAAGGCAATGTTTTCATCAAAGTTAAATTGATAGGCAATGTTCACCCCAGAGAAGCTTATCCCGTTGTCGTCGCTGTTGGTGATACCTTTACTCATGTGGCCAATACGCACAGAATGGCGCTTCTCTACTACCTGATCACCGGTATAGCCGTACGTTGGAAGTGTTGAGGTTTGCTGTATAGATTGGGTAGGACTTTGGGTAATAGTAGGGTTGTTTTCAATATTGATATTAACACCATTGTCATTACTTGCGGTGCTATTGAGCGGAGCCTCTTTACTAATTTTACTTATATCGTCCTTAGATACAGCAAAAATACTGCCCCCTTGTAATTGAATTTTATAGCGACCGTTTTCAAAGTCTTGTTCAATTAACGAGCCGCGTAAGACGGTACCGTCCTTTTTGTAGATAACATCTTCAAGTGCCTGGGCGCTAACCGAAGCAGTGAGGGCTAGGGCCAAAATCAATGAACGCATGAAAATTCCTTTTAAGTGCGAGTAACTATTTAGTGGCCGCAGTATACAGGGTTTATGGTACTCATATATCACTCCTTCGGCTTTATTCTTAATGCGAATCTCTTTGTTTTGTATTTCAAATTGCTTATCTAGTGTGCGTATATAGCCTTTTTTTCTATAAGAATTTGATCTAGCAAGTACACGGATGTCGCCTATTATTTAATCGATTACCCTACCGTTTGTTTGATGGGAGAGCGTAGATGAAAGGCAAAACAAAGGTCACCCAAGTACTGAATCAAGTGTTGTTGCTGGAGTTGACGTCTATTAACCAGTATTTTTTGCATGCGCGCATGTATAAGCATTGGGGATTAGAAGAGCTAAACGAAAAGGAGTACAAAAAATCCATTCTTGATATGAAACAAGCCGACGATTTAATTGAACGCATTTTATTTTTAGAGTCACTGCCTAACCTGCAAAAGCTCAATAAATTGCGTATTGGTGAGCACACCGAAGAGATGATTGCATGTGATAAAGAGTTACAAGAGGAGCAAATCCTCGCCTTACGTGGTGCCATCGCATTGTGCGAAACCGAAGAAGACTATGTGAGCCGTGAACTACTGGAAAAAATCTTAGAGGGTGAAGAGGATTTCCTTGATTGGATAGAATCACAGCAATTCTTAATTGGTGCCTCAGGCATTGAAAACTATCAACAATCTATGATGGAGGATTAGCATGAAAGGTGTTCAGAAGGTAATTGACCATTTAAATAAACAGCTGACACTAGAGCTAACCTCTATGGATCAGTATTTGGCGCATTCAAAAATGTATGAGGATTGGGGTATTAATAAACTCCATGAAAAACTTGCCCATGAATTCGAAGAAGAGCTTGAACATGCCAGGCGCATCACTCAAAGAATTTTATTTCTAGAGGGAGTGCCTGATACAGCCTCAAGACAGCCCATAAATATAGGCAAAAATGTTAAGCAGATGTTAGAAAATGATCTGGCAGCTGAAAAGACGGTGGCTGAAAGCCTTAGGAATATAATTGGTATTTGCGAGGCATCAAAAGATTATATTACTCGGGAAATATTAGAAGACCTACTGGATGATACCGAAATGGATCATATTTACTGGTTAGAGCAGCATTTAGGCTTAATTGATAAAGTGGGTGTGCAAAATTATATTCAATCGCAAATGGGCAGCCAAGATGGCTAGATTTCGCCACTAGTGCTTTTGCATACACATAGAGGTGTACTGACAAAACAGTGTGAATATTTAAGGCGTTAAAAGTAGACGCTAAACATGAGTTAGAGTCATTTTTAACGTCTTAAATTACACGTATTACAAACCAAAAATAGTAATGCTAGAGCCCGACAAATCAAGGTTATCAACCGCTATAGAGCCTAACTGAGACGGAACCCCATTGTTGTGCCCCATGGATAAATCTGCGGCAATGTCTAAATTCATGCTGTTAATATCTATGCGTAAGGCGTCACGTACATTAACGGTTTGCGAGGTCGCGGGATCAAAATAGCTGGTATCTTCAGTGCCTATGGTAAAGCTTACAAAGCCCATGCCTTTCACGCCATTTAAGCTATCGCTTTGAGCGTATTCGGTTAAAACGGTGGTCTTGGTTTGTTTACGAATATCTGCAATTAAATCCGAGGTGGCGTCGTCGCGGATGGTGGCTTCCGCTACAGCCTCGCCTTCTTCTTTAACGTCGGCTTCGGCATCATCTTCGGCTTCGTCTCGTATTGTTGTTTCTGCCAATGCCTCAGCATCGTCGCGTATTCCTGTTTCAGTCGCTACTTCGGCATCGTTACGTATGGCCGTTTCAGTTGCTAATTCGGCATCGGTACGAATTTGTGTAGTGGCTGTATTTTCAGCGTCGCTGCGAATGGGCTCACTTACCGCAAGTTCGGCATCGGCACGTATAGGGGCGGCTGTTTCGGCTTCGGCCTCGGTGCGGATTTCTTGTGTTTTTTCAGCTTCGGCTTCGCTTCTGGCTGCGCCAATACCGCCCCAGTTGCCACTCAAAAAGGCAACTAAGGCCGCGGCATTACCCGCGTTAGTTATTTCATCACTGCCATCCGCTACCGCAGTATCACCAGAGGCGGTTATCACATCTGAGTTGTCGGCAAT
>JAPYOO010000161.1:6453-7824 GCA_029938135.1 Bermanella sp.
TTGCCCTTGTGTGGAGTTTACCGCATCCACGCCTGAGGCCGTGATTACCGACTGATTATCCACTACCGCCTGATCACCAATGGCATTAATGTCATCAGCATTGGCAATGAGGGCGGCGTCTTGCGCGTCACTCACTTCTGTTGCATAAGTGGTTTCTAAGTACTCAAGGCTTTCGCCATTGAGGTTATCTAAAATGTACGTTTGATAATCGGCAATATCCCCAGCGTACTTACCCGTAGTAATCGGCGCATTATTGTCGCCAACGGTCAGATTATTGATGCCCAAGCCAATGACCTCTACATTTAATGAGGCGGATGTAATTTCAAAGTAACTCTCAAGGGTAATGTTGCTGTTGTTATCAATGGTTAAATCGGTGGGGCCTAGGTTGCCGCGAATACTAATGTCACTAGCAAGCACTAGATTGTCATTAATACTGACTTCACCAATGGATAAACCAAAGTCTATGCGTTGCTCGGCTCCTCGGTAAACGGCCATCATATTAGTACCGCCCACATGTACCACTAACCCAGTATTTGCATCTACATCAATGTCAATTTTAAGGTTATCTAACGCACCACCTTCACTGCCACCTATAAGTATATCATTTAATGAAAAACGCCCAGCAGTGGCGGAAGAATTTCGGTGGCCATCGGTGTCAGTGTATATAATGCTGCCAACCGAAATATTAGCGGCAAGTTCAATAGTAATTCCCGACTTAGCTGAAGCCTGTTCCATAGAGTTGTCATCTAGGGCGGTTAAATCAGCCTGGCAGATAGAGGGCAAAAACAGTAGTTGTAAAAATGCCGTGGCAGTTTTTTTCATATTTATAATCCATTATATATATTGTTTTACGGCGCGCAGCGTTAATAAAATAAACTTTAAAAGAAAACCGAAGTAATGTGATGTGGAGGTACGATGGTTTTATTATTATTTTTAGGTGTCTTATTTGGTGCCATGCTAACGAGTGAGTGTCTAAAAAAATAGATAAATACTTATAAAGAGTATGAATTTAAGGCACATATATTAGTCGTTTGGCGTCAGCAAGATTATTGCTTTAAATGATTATGGTTATGGATGTTAAGTAAATAAAGAATCGAAATTTTTAGTTGGTATTCTGGCGAGTTTAAAAATAGATTTTATTTTTTGATGAATTATTGTTTTATCTTTACTGGTTTATGAATGATTGATTTTAAATAACAGATAATTTAATTTAGAATGTTAGTACCAATATGTTGTAGTTAGAACTTGCATTATGAAAAAGATTTAGTTGATTCGGATTTTTGTTTTAGTTTTATTAAAGTTTTGAACGGTCACGGAATTTATTAGGGGTGAGCGTGTGTGCTTGCATTGTTGGTGGCTGAGTAATAAATG
>JAPYOO010000561.1:0-165 GCA_029938135.1 Bermanella sp.
ACCAATGGGTGATCAAGCCTGTTGGTAATGCACTGTTTAACTTAACGGGTGAAACTGTTGATTTTACTTTGGCTGCAGATAAGGTCATTGAAGGCACTGTAACTTTTGTTGAGCGTCGTTATGTCGATATCATCGGTCAAGTGAGTGAGCAGGGTGGTTTGTTAT
>JAPYOO010000561.1:265-1434 GCA_029938135.1 Bermanella sp.
TTACTGGGCGAAAATTACCGATGGCGAAGGTACATATGATGCGTGGCTTCGCGAAGTAAAAATCAGTGCTACGGTTGATGTTTTGGTTGGTCAAGATGATGTTGTTGCCAACTTTCAAGCCGCTGTAGGGTTACAAAAAGCGAAAATCACCCTAATTGATAGTGATGGTTTCGCGTCAGTTAATACTTCAGTTCAATTATACCGAAAGGACACCTTGGGTGATTGGGCACTGATTAAAACATTGTCGACGGATGTTAATGGCATTGCAGCGATTTATTTACCGCCACTTAGCGATGCTCGAGAGATGTATCGATTTGTCACCCATCCAGTCAATAGTACAAGCGCGAGTACCTATATCTTTAGGGAAGGGGAAACGCACGATTTCACCTTAGATGGCACTACAACAGAGCAAGTCATTGATTCCGTTGTTACGGTTACGGTACAAGAGCGTCGTTATGTCGATATCATCGGTCAAGTGAGTGAGCAGGGTGGTTTGTTATTGGACGGACTGGTCATTGGGACGCGCACTGAGGCGACAGGGCTTACCGGTATTTATGGAACGAATACAACTAATGGTGGCGGAAATTACTCCATACGAGTAGAAGCTCCGTTGAATGACACGGTGAGCTATGCAGTTAGGAGCAAGGGTGGTGAAGGCTCTGAATATTGGTGGAATTCTGATTCCTATTGGGATTACTGGGCGAAAATTACCGATGGCGAAGGTACATATGATGCGTGGCTTCGCGAAACTTATATAGATAGTTCAATCGACATAGCCCAAGGACCAGCAAAACTAGATAACTTTGATCAAGTAAATCTAAACCTTGTTGCACCAATAAAACTGTACAAATTTACAACCCAAGCTAAAGATAAAAATGGCTATCCTCTAAATGGCGTAAAAATTGATTACAAATTGATCGACAGATTAGGTGATTCATCATCGATCAAAAAACTTACCATAGGAAATTCAGGTGAAGTTGGTTTGTATTTGCCTAATGTCTATGATCCTCGTGAGCAATATCAAGTGGTAGTCACTGATAATGGTTTCTATGGATTTGACACATCTGAAGTACCTATTGCTGAACTCGTGCAAGACAAAACCCTGCTTAACGTCATTAGCTTCACCGATGACCAAGCCCCTAAGTTTGTCTCAAACCCGGCGGTGAGTT
>JAPYOO010000562.1 GCA_029938135.1 Bermanella sp.
GCAAAGGTGGTTTTAATCTGATCTTCGCCTAGCAACTTGGCCTTAGACTTACCAAATGCCATGGGGCCACGTCCGCCGCCACCGCCACCTTGCATTTGACGCATGAAAAACATAAATACAGCAATAATGACCAATATAGGGAAAGACGCGACTAAAAGTTGAGTCCAAATACTCTGTTGCTCTTGTTTTTTACCCATCACTTCAACTTTATGGTTAAACAAGTCATCCATTAGCTTAGGATCGTGAATAGGCCTTACTGTCTCAAAAGACTGGCCATTGCTGAACTCACCAGAGATGTCAGGACCAGAAATACTTACTTTTTTAACCCCTCCCTGCCTTACCTGCTCAACAAACTGTGAATAGGCTATTTCTTCGTTGGATACGGGCGAGTCAAGCTTTTGAAAGACAGTGAGTAACACTGCAGCAATGATGAGCCATAATATTAAATTCTTTGCCATGTCGACTGAGTCCAACTCCTAAATCTATTTAATTTCTAAGTACTTCCAACAGTACTACATATTTGTATATCTAGTCACGAAGCACCGCAGCCTTGCTAATAATTAATAATAGCACTGCCGTTTATGTTCATGGGGCCCTAATAAGGCCTAAATTCTGTATTCTTTACTCTTATCTATTACAAGAGAGCTATCCTTTGAAGCCTTTCCCTAACAGGTACACTTCACGAGAGCGGGCACGTGATGAATCGGGTTTGCGGGTAATGACTTTTTGAAAGTTATCTCTCAACAACTGAAAATAGTCATCAAATCCCTCACCTTGGAAGACTTTAGCGACAAAGTTGCCCCCAGGCTTTAACACTTGTGTGCCAAGATCCAGCGCCAACTCAACCAAATACATCGCTGCAGGTTGATCCACTGCACTCATCCCACTCATGTTGGGGGCCATATCTGAAATTACAAGGTCTGCCCGTTCACCATTCATGGCTGCAAGAATAGACTCATAGACACTAGCCTCGGTGAAATCCCCCTTTATGAAGGTCGCACCCGCAATTGAATCCATCTCTAAAATATCAGACGCTATTACTCGGCCCTTATCTCCCACTAACCGAGATGCCACTTGAGACCAGCCTCCAGGCGCACTTCCAAGGTCTATCACCGTCATGCCTGGCTTAATTAGCTTATCTTTATCCTGCATTTCTAACAATTTGTAACTGGCACGACAACGATAACCGTCCTGTTTAGACTGCTTCACGAAGCGGTCATCAAAGTGCTCTTTGAGCCAAGCTTTACTGGTTTTTGATTGGGCCATGGTAAGTGTTACTGCAAATGAGGGTTTGCCTGTTATAATACTAAAATTCGACCAAAAGGTCGTACACATTTGATTTAGACCCCACAAATAGAGAAATCCCCAGTAATGGCGTTATCACAAGACCGTAAAAAAGCCCTAAGAACCATAGGCCACAAGCTTAATCC
>JAPYOO010000563.1 GCA_029938135.1 Bermanella sp.
CGCACTTAAATAATGGAGACTGTATGGACAATGTAGACCAAGCGGAAATCGCTAAATTTGAATCTCTTGCCAGTCGCTGGTGGGACATGGAAAGTGAATTTAAACCGCTGCACGATATTAACCCGCTGCGCACCAACTTCATTGATGGCCATGTAACACTTGCCGGTAAAACTGTCTTGGATGTAGGTTGTGGTGGCGGTATTTTAAGTGAAGGCATGTGTCTTCGCGGCGCTAACGTAACCGGCATAGATATGGGGGCGGCAAATTTAAAGGTAGCCAAACTCCATGCTTTAGAGAGCGCTCTTGAAATTAATTATCAAAAAATTCCTGTAGAAGAATTAGCCGAGCAACAACCTGAGTCGTTTGACGTGGTCACCTGCCTTGAAATGCTTGAACATGTACCCGATCCCGCGTCGATTATTCAAGCTTGCTATAAATTGTGCAAACCCGGTGGCCAAGTCATTTTTTCCACTATTAACCGCAACCCTAAAAGCTTTTTAATGGCGGTGGTGGGTGCCGAATACATTATGAATATGGTGCCTAAGGGCACCCATGATTACAAAAAATTTATTCGTCCTAGCGAAATGGCCGCCTGGGCTCGCCAAGCTGGTTTAAAGGTAGGTGAATTAGCCGGTATGAGCTACAACCCCATTACAAAAACATATAAGTTGGGACGCAAAACCGACGTAAACTATTTCATGCAAACGAATAAGCCACTATAAACATGACAACTAGCCCTTCCTTGTTAAGCGGATCATTTCACGGCGTATTATTTGATTTAGACGGTACGCTCATTGATACCGCTGATGATTTTATTTATTGCTTAAATCATTTGCGAGAACAAGCGCAATTGCCCGCGCTAGAATCATCATTAATACGCACAGTGGTGAGTGATGGCGCGCGCGCCATGATCACTTTGGCATTTGATTTAAAAGAAGGTGATACGGGCTTTGAAGAAAAAAAACAGCAATTCCTAGATGACTACTTAGAAAATTTAGCCATCCATAGCGATTTATTTGAGTCGCTTAATGAGTTCGTTAACTGGTGCCAGCAGCACGACATTCCTTGGGGCATAGTGACCAATAAACCTCGCGTCTATGCTGAGCCTTTAATAAAGGCTTTGAATCTAGATACAGGTATCGCCTCCCTAGTATGCCCTGATGATGTCACCCACACTAAACCCAATCCCGAGCCTATGTATAAGGCCTGTAAAGAGATGGACCTGCTGCCAAGTGAATGCCTATATGTAGGGGATCATTTACGGGATATTCAGGCGGGTAAAAATGCAGGCATGAAAACTATCGCTGCCGCCTATGGTTATGTACACCATGAAAGTGAAGCACAGCAATGGCAAGCTGACTGGACGGTGCCTACAAGCACTGCCCTTTCGCAACTACTAAAGACGTTACTGTCCCCTAAAACATA
>JAPYOO010000162.1 GCA_029938135.1 Bermanella sp.
CGTCACAACTAATGAAGAGCCTATTGTGTCATCTTGGATTAGCTGTTTTTATTCTATACAATGCGAGACTAATTAATTGATCAGCAAGGACGATAAAATGACAGAACAACCCGGCGTAAACCCTTACAGTGCACCCGTAAGTGAAGTAGAAACGGTTAACGCTAATGGCGACGTGATTTTTTGTGAGGCTAAAAAGCTGACCGCAGGGCAAGGTAATCGTATGATCGCCGATGCATGGGGCCTTTATAAAGTATCGCCATTTAAGTGGACATTTGTCGCGATATCACTATTTGCTGTGATGATCATATTAAGTTTAATTCCTTTTGCCGGATCAATTGTTGGTGGATTAATATATACACCGTTATTTGCCGGTTTTTTAATAGGGGCCAGTGAAGTAGCAAAAGGCGAAAAACTTAAATTCTCTCATCTTTTTTCGGCTATAAAAGTGAACCCTAAAGGGGTATTTGGTTTAGCGCTGGTGATTACCGGTTTGAGCTTGGCAAATATGCTACTGGCCTTTGCCTTTTTAGGCAGTGAATACTTTTTAGCTATGTATGGTGGCCAAGAGCTTGACCCAGCCAGTTTGGCTTCTAACCCTTCAAATATGGTTGTGGGTTTTGCAATCATGATGGTGTGTGGAGTATTGATCGCAATGTTGTCATGGTTTGCGACCCCTTTAATTGCTTTGCAATCTGTGGGTGTTTTTAAGGCACTGGGCATGAGCTTCAAGGCTTGCCTTAAAAACTGGTTGGCGCTTACGGTGTTTGGTTTTGTGATGATATTTTGGATGATTGTTTCAATCATTCCATTAGGACTGGGGTTGTTTATTATGCTTCCACTTCTATCTATAAGTATCTACACCAGTTACCGCAAAATTTTTACAGCGTAACAATGCAATTTATTAGGCCGGTTTGTAACCGGCCTAATTTTCGCCTACATAACAATGTCAAAACTCTTCTTATAATCGTCCTGAATGCTTAATCTGTTGGTAACTGTTCACTAAGGTGGCAGGTAACTGCTGAGCGGTACAATCTAAACACATAGCCCCTAACCCTTTTAACGAACTGTGCATTTCTTTGCGTTGGCGTATAAAATTTTCAGTGGTGAGTTTTTGTAAACTTTCGTCAAAATTACTGGGGTTTTGTTGTAGTGTCTCTTCTATAAAACTCTCATATAGATCGGCTACCACCACTAAATGGCGTTTACGCAAAATCAGCACTGCTTTCTCTAGGTCGTCTCGATCTTCATCACGGCTATTGGTTAATATTATGACTAAGGCTCGGCGCTTTTGTAATCCAATTAGGCGCTGCGCGGCCAATAAATAATCTGACATCACTAAGCCTGCATTTAAATCATAACAGTGATCCAGTAAGTGCTTCACCATGGCTTTATGTTTTCTTGGTGGACACCAATGGTCGTTATTGCCAAATGCCATGAAACCTACAGCGTCTCCTTGCTTGGCAGCCACATGGGCCAATAACAGCATAGAATTAAGGGTTTGATCCATATGCTCTACGTTGTGATCTTTGTGACGCATACGACGGCCGGTATCTAATAAAAAAACCAGCTGCTGGTCTTGCTCATCCTGAAATTCTTTACTGATTAACTTGCCAATACGTGAAGAGGCCTTCCAATCAATTTTGCGCATGGCGTCGCCACTTTGGTACTCCCTAAGCTGATGGAATTCAGTGCCTTCTCCGCGGCGACGTTGCTGGCGACTCCCCATGCGGGCCAGTTTTTGTTCATCACCCAGTAATGAGAATTCAAATACATCTTTATAGTTTGGCTGTACACGAATCTCACTTACACAAGGAACACGACGGCGAGCGTGCCATAGACTCCAAGGAGACTGCAGCAAACAATCTACGTGGTTAAACTGGGTATTGCCGCGACGAGTGGCCTTTAATTGATAATGCAGTGTTGCTTGGTTTTGTCCGTTAAGGCAAAGAGACTGGGGCAATGATTTACTTTGCAGATGATCGCTATGTAAATCGTAAACCTCCATTTTAACAGTCACTTTGTTGGGGTTATCAATGACTAAGCTCACTGGATTCCAGGTTTGCACGGCTATGTTACTTTCAATCACCCGTTGAATGTTCACGTTAGCGGTACGCCATAAACGCCAGCCATCCACAAACATCACCACAACAAATGCCAAGGCCAAGCCATATAAAGGCATGGCTGAATTAACATAAGTGTCTGTGAGCCATGCCAGTGGTAAAAATGGCGAAGCGAGCATAAGCAGTTTTTTACTAGGGGTCATACTCTGGGGGCTTCCACATTTTGTAAAAGCTCAGTGATCACTTGTGAGGCGTCTATGCCTTCAATTTCTAATTCGGCATTTAAACGAATACGGTGGCGCAACACACTTACCGCCATTATTTTAATGTCTTCGGGCAGTACAAAATGGCGGCCATTCATCAGTGCATACGCTTTGGCGACGCGCACTAATGCCAAGCTGCCTCGAGGGCCGGCGCCTACTTCTATACCGTGCCAGTCACGGGTAGCGCGTACTAGTCGAACCGCGTATTCGTGTATGGATTGGTCCACCTCCATTTCAGTGAGTAGCGCTTGTAGTTCATTCACTTTTTTAAGTGACCATACTGGGTTGATAGCGCTTACATCTAATTGATCACCCACCTTGCTTGAAAGTAGGGTACTTAAAGCAACTTCTTCTTCAAGGCTTGGGTAGTCTACCCATATGTGTAATAAAAAACGGTCAAGTTGGGCTTCAGGCAGCGCATAGGTGCCTTCGTGTTCTAGTGGGTTCTGTGTGGCCATCACCATGAAAGGAGAAGGCAATGGTAAGCTTTGCCCTTCAACACTTACTTGTTGCTCTTGCATGGCCTCTAGTAGTGCCGATTGAGTTTTAGCGGGGGCACGGTTTATTTCGTCGGCCAATAATAAGTTGCAAAATACCGGACCTTTACGAATCACAAAGTCATCACTTTGTTTGTTATACATGGCATGCCCAGAGACATCTGATGGCATTAAATCTGGGGTAAACTGAATGCGATTAAACTTTCCTCCCAGTGCCTGTGACAAACTGCGCACTAATAATGTTTTGCCAAGGCCTGGTACACCTTCTACTAATGCATGCCCCGCCGCCAGTAAACACAATATGGTTTGTTCAATAACATGATCCTGGCCGACCATTACTTTTTTGAGTTCTTGGCCAAGAGCTTGAATGCTTAATTGAGCCTCGATGAAACGCGAGTTGTCTATATTGTCCATAGTGTATTGAGTCTCTTGGTATAACAAATAAAGTCGTTTTGATTGCGGCAAGGCTGGCTCCAGGCTTGCTGAATGTCTATCGCGGGTAGCCCGCTAATGTTCTCTAACGCACTGAATAGGGCTTGATCTTCAAGGCCTGCACAGTTGGGATGTTTAACAAAAATTCTTTGTTTGATGCGGTTACGCCACTGGTTTAATAGAAAGTTTCCCTTATCTTGACGCCAATGATAATAGCCCACCTGTTGAATGTGCTGACTTAGGTTACGTTGTTCATTGTTAATGTTCCTAATAATTGGGCCAAAGCGCTTCAATAAATACAGAAAAAAGAGTACTAACCAAATAACACTCACACTGCTTAGAAAAGGAAAGCGTTTATATACAACACTTAAAAATGAAGGTGAAGTGCTTTCATATATAAGCCAAATTTTATTTCGTGACTGTAAATGCTGCCATATAAAAAAGGCATGATCATGGTGTGATAAATCCGTTGAAAATTGATGTTCATCTTCTTTATACCAAGACGTCCATACACGGGGGGTTTGTAAAAAATCACTGTCGCTTAAAAACAATACCGAGCCCTTACCAATATTCACCTGAATACCATGAGCGCCCACGTCGGACTGAATAACCACTTGATGGTTGGCATTAATTGGGTTGTTCTCTTCTAGGCTTAATACATACTGGGGGCTTATATGAAAATACAAGTCTTGCTGATTAATATCGGCCCAGCCATGATTAGGCTGTTGAATGTCCTGCCAGTCTTCGACTTCGGTAATTAATACCCCCAGTTTTTCATGGAAGTATTGGCGAGCATCACTTTTGCCAAGCCAGTAGGGTTCATACACCAACTGGCCGCCTTGTGTTACCCAGTTTAACAATGCCTGTTCACGTTCTTGGGTCAGTGGCTGCATTAAATTACGCACCACAATGGCGTCCTTGGTTGGGGGTAAATCATGCAAGAGTTTGCGATTATTATCGCTTTGAACATTTTTGTTTAAATCGCTTAGTAATAGCTCAAGAGCCGACATTGGGTTATGGCGGATTTGTTTTGTCGGAGATAAACGTTTGTCTTCATAACTTGCCGTAATGTGTTGCGACAACCACCAAGAGGCTGCTGCAAGAATAAAGATGATAGTGATGCTAATAACAACAGAGCGCGTTTTCATTGAATGGGCTCCTTGTTTATAAATGTTTGCCAGTGCCTGAATAAAACATTAATGGCTGGTTCATCGGCATTTTCATGGGCATAAGCCAGCATCTGCCAGTGTTGTACTAATTGTGCAAAGCATTTGGCTTCTTCTACACTGCAATGTGCTTTAAGCAGCTGCAGGCATTCCTGTTCGGTATTACTTTGTTTAAATGGAATGTGTTGCACGTGAACGGCACGCACTAAGTGCGCTCTAAACATTAGGCTTAGTGCAGCCCTGAATTGTTTATTATTTAAATGGCCCTGTATAAGGTTGATGAAATTATCCGGTAGGCTGTTTTGGCTAACATCCATACCCAAGATTGTTTTAGGTAATGGCTTTTTATGTTTTTTGAACCTTGAAAAATACAACCAGGGCTGGTATTTAATAAGTACCATCAGTAGCAAAAGGCTTAATAGTAAAATCATGAAGTATTTGAAGTACAGCGCGAACTCCTTGATTAGGCTTAACCAAGGAAGCTCGTCATGTTTATTCTCTTTGGGTTCAAAGTCCCAGTCCCAGTCCCAGTTCCAATCTAAATCCCAATCGATAGAATAATCTTTGTCTTTATAGTGCTCACCAAAAACATCTGAGTTAAGCAGAGTATTTAATTTGGTTTTGACCATTTTAGATTCATCGCTTTGATTGATCGGAAAGTACTCCTCTATGGCGATTCTTTCGGCTTTTAAATCTTCAGCGTTTTGCTCTTCGCTAACAGTTGTTTCCAGTGAGTCTTGTGCCCATGACGGGGTTGGGTTAAGACTCGTGAAAGCGACCAGCGTGAATATGCTTAGAATCATGACTTGGCTTAGGCGGGACTTAATTTTTTTGAAACCCAGCTCAATGTCCCAGGCTTCTAAATGAGTACGCCTGTTTAAGTATAAAATAAAGCCGCAGCACACATAAAATGGCGCAACCAAGGACACTGCGATGGCGTAGGTAATGAGTGTAAACATGGCGATGGTGCTATTGCTTATTTCAAATAATTTAGCAAAGTCAAACTCAAGGATGCCGGCGGGTAGTAAAATAACAGGCAAGATGAATAACGCCATTTGCAATGCGTATTCGATGTGTATGGCGATGAAACTTAACCAAAAGGAACCTGTACTGGTATTGTGAAGCCCACTTAGGCGTTTGCTGCGAGCATCGCCACTTAGACCCTCTAGTAAAACCACAGGGTCATTAAACGAGCGACTACTGCTAAAGCGATGTACAAATAACGTTTTAAACCAGAGTTTATTAGATGGCCCCTTAAGGCTATAGAGTGCTTGTTTAACAGTAGGGGCATCGTCAAATATGGCGCGACTAATATAATACAAAAGTGGGCGTTCAATAATGGGTTTAAACCAAAATAATAATACAGCGGCCACGATGGCACTTTGGCATAAGGTCAGCAGCAATAACGTTAATACACACACTAAAATGAAACTAATGGTAAGTAAGTTTTTATAGTGTCGGCGAGTCACTTGCAACCCAAGGTCTATGGCTTGCCAGGGCGTGCGTTGTGTTAAGGAAATTTGCAGGTTTTCAAGTTTCATGATTTTCGCCCTGCCAATAACAAATAGCTCAAAACGGCAAACCAAGCTGCAATGCCCACTGAGTATTTAACCATATGGGGAATGTCAGGGGTGGCAGACCAAAACCCCTCCACAAAGGCGGCTAAAAAAGTCATGAGGCCAGCACCACTAATAAGTGCAAAGGACTCTATTCCAGCTTTTTTTAACGCCAGTGTGCGGGTGTAGTTTTTAGGGTTAATAAGGGCGTACCCAAGTTTTAAGCCGGCGGCCCCTGCGATGGTGGCGGCGGTTAACTCTAAAGCGCTGTGACCCGCAACAAAGGGCCAAAAGGTATCAATAAACCCTTTATTGCTAAGGTGGCCAGCTACGCCGCCTATAAACAGTCCGTTAAACACCATGAAAAAAGCGGAACCTAAACCAAATAATAAACCCGACGCATACGTTTTAAAATCTATGCCGACGTTATTAAAAATATAATAACCAAACATTAAAAAATCAGAGTCGGATTCGCGCCCCTCCGGGCGGGCCAGTTTAAGATTGGATGGATCGTACATGTACTCAATTTCCTGTACTTGTTCATACGTCACTAGGCTATATAAAAATTCACCGTCTAAATAACACATTAGGCCCATGCATATGGCCGGCACATAAAACAGCCCTGAGGATAATAGCCATACTCGCCACTCTCGGCGTAACGCCTGTGGAAATCCCTGTGCAAGGAAGTGTTTAAAGGCAGACCAAATGGCCGGCTTTTGGCGGTATAAATGGCGATGGCCTCTTAACACCATGTGATGTAAATAATCGATTAACACTGGGCTGTATTGACGGCTTTGGGCTACGGATAAAAATTGGCACATCTTACGATAATGCTCAGGAAATTTTGGCCATAGAGCCTCAAAATTCTCGTTTTTGTTCTCGAGTCCTTCCAGTTGATCAAGTAATGAAGAAAACTCGTGCCAAAAAGTTTGATACTTATTTTCAAAAGCCAATTGTTTCATTGGCGTACCCCTCGCACCCAAGCGGCGTATTGATTAAGTACATCCACCGCCTCTTGGTCTTTGCAGTTAATAATGGGGCTTAATATATTTGCCAGTTCAATTTTACGGCCTTGTGAAATTTGTGAATCGCGGTCTTGGAAATGCAACAAAATACGCTGCTCGCTGGCACTAAAGGGAAAGGGCAGGGCTTTGGGTGTGTGCTCAGAGGACGGTTTAACCAGTGCAATATGCACCTGTTTATATACCACGATTGAACCTGCCACTAGGTCGCCTAAACGCTTAAATTGCTGATTACTTAATGCGCAAATTAATCCGGTGACGTAAAAAAAAGGAAAAAAATCAACCAGTCGTAATAGATTGCGGATAAGAGAAGCTTGCCAAGTAAGGGCGGTGCCATCGTCCATGGTCACATATAAACCCATGACCATTTTACCCGGAGTGGCTCCTTTTAATGCTTCAAATACGGTGGGGTATAACCATTCGGCAAAAAACAAAGCGATAAGCAAGATGCCTTGACCGACCTCACCTAAAAAAGACAAAGCAATGGCCGCTAAAATATAGGCGACGGCGCGGATTAAAAGATCAATTAACCAAGCTAGGCTGCGAATTAACGGGCCGGCCATAGGCAATTGAATTTGAATACCTTCAGGGGTTTCGTAACTTGTATAACTTTCCAGCATACTGCGCGTCCTTCACATTCCTTGGCGGTGGAGCAAGTAGGTGCAATATCATATAGTAATTTAATATAAGTTTCAGG
>JAPYOO010000564.1 GCA_029938135.1 Bermanella sp.
TACGCTCAGTGGTACCGACCGATGTGCCACCGTACTTGTGTACGTACAATGCCATGGGTTTTGGCTCTTTATAAAGGGACTAAATTTGGGCGCTAATTAGACACTAATTAACGCCATTTGAAAACTCTTGCTTAAAATCGGGCGCTAAATGCATTAAATGAGTGCCTAAATCCAAACACCCATTAAACGTCATTTAAAACCCCCTATTTATGGCGACGCTAAACGTTGGCGGCAGCCCACTCTTTAAAGGCGTTTAAAGCATCTTCGATGCCTTCAGGTTTTTTACCACCTGCTTGCGCCATGTCAGGTTTACCACCACCACGGCCATCCACGTAAGGCGCTAAGTCTTTCACTAGATCACCGGCTTTAAACTTACCGATTAGCGACTTAGTCACACCCGCTAACAGTGTTACCTTTTCGCCTTCGCTGCTTGCCAAAAGAATAATGGAATCGCCTAGCTTGTTTTTAAGCTGATCCATCGTGGCGCGCATGGCTTTTACATCCGCGCCGTCTAATTTAGCCGCCAGCACCTGAACCCCGTTAATTTCAACGGCCTGCCCTGCCAAATCCGACCCTGCACCACTGGCTAATTTAGCCTTAAGTTGGTCCACGTCTTTTTCTAGCTGGCGACTCTTGCTAACTAACTGCACGACTTTATCTTGTACGTTTTCATTATTGCCCTTAACGGAACCGGCAATATTTAATAGTGTGCTTTGCATGTTTAAAACGTAATCCATGGCTGCTTGAGCCACTACCGCTTCAACACGACGTACGCCTGCAGCGGTACCACTTTCACTTACAATTTTAAATAAACCAATGTCTCCGGTGCGCTGTGCGTGTGTTCCGCCACATAATTCAACCGAAAAGTTATCCGCACCCATGCTTAGTACACGTACATCATCGTCGTACTTTTCGCCAAACAAGGCCATGGCGCCACTTTCTTTGGCTTGCTCTACATTCATCACCTTGGTGACGACTGGCGCATTTGCACGAATTTGCTGATTAACACGTAACTCTACGGCTTTTAGCTCGCTAGGTGTCATGGCTTCAAAATGGGCAAAGTCAAAACGTAAACGATCTGCAGTACATAAAGAGCCTTTTTGCTGAACGTGCTCACCTAATGCTTCACGCAATGCAGAGTGTAAAAGGTGAGTCGCCGAATGGTGTAATGCTGTATTCTCACGCTTCTCTTCATCCACTAGAGCCACTACGGTTTGACCCACTGTAAACGAGCCCACCTTTACGACACCTTCGTGTAAGTGATTTTTTTGCTGCTTGTTGGTGGTGCTCACAAAAAATCGTGCGTCATCTAAGGCTAATGTACCGCTATCACCAATTTGACCACCCGACTCACCATAAAACGGCGTACTGTCTAAAACAACCATGCCGGTATCACCCGCATTCAGTTCAGAAACTTTT
>JAPYOO010000565.1 GCA_029938135.1 Bermanella sp.
GGAGTTTCGTCCATTTCTTTAATGATGTCTAAAATTTCATCCAGTACGCTCTCCACTGGGCCCACAATAGGAATATCGATATCCACTGTTTTAGAGATAGATGATGGATCTATATCAATATGAATAATGGTGGCATCTGGGCAGAACTTATCTACGCCGTTGGTCACGCGATCATCAAAGCGCACACCTATGGCTAAAATCACATCAGCATGGTGCATGGCCATGTTGGACTCATATGAGCCGTGCATGCCTAACATACCAAGACTTTGACGATCGGTACCTGGGTATGCACCCAAGCCCATTAGGGTTTGCGTAATTGGGTAATTTAAACCACGAACCAAGCTACGTAATTGCTCAGACGATCTGCCCAATACCACACCGCCACCGCTATAGATCATCGGGCGCTTAGCACCTAACAATACTTCAACCGCTTTACGAATTTGACCGGTGTGGCCTTTTTGTGGCGGAGAGTAAGAGCGAATTTTAACTTTTTTAGGGTATGAGTATTCGTGACGATCGGTGGGGATCGTCATGTCTTTTGGAATATCAATAACTACAGGACCCGGACGACCAGACGTGGAGATGTAAAACGCCTTTTTCACGACTTCAGGGATTTCGCTAGGGTGTTTAATGCTAAAGCTGTGCTTCACTACCGGACGAGACAAGCCCATCATGTCGGTTTCTTGAAACGCGTCACCGCCAATCAGGTGACTCGGTACTTGACCCGTAATCACGATCATAGGGATAGAATCGCTGAATGCGGTGGCAATACCAGTAATGGTATTAGTGGCGCCAGGACCTGACGTTACCAATACAACACCTGGTTTACCAGATGCACGTGCGTAGCCATCAGCCATATGAGTGGCTGCTTGTTCGTGACGCACTAAGACGTGCTTGACTGCCGTTTGTTGATAAAACGCATCATAGACGTGCAACAAGCTACCACCTGGGTAACCGTATACATATTCTACGCCCTCTTCATTAAGGGAGCGTACTAACATTTCTCCGCCGGAAAGTAATTCCACCGTTAATTCCTCTCATCCACTGCCCACTAAATGTGAGCTGGAAAATCATCGCAATAGAATGGCTGACATTAAAAAATACGTGTCAAGACTACCGCACCATACTGGCCTAGCCAGTCATAGGGGGTGATGAAGCAGTTATAATGTTTCATCAAATTTACCTGCGTAGTAGGCAGGCAAATAAATTTGGCTGGAACGAGGTCATCGACTCCAGAAGA
Organism: Bermanella sp.; assembly: GCA_029938135.1. Lineage (GTDB taxonomy): Bacteria > Pseudomonadota > Gammaproteobacteria > Pseudomonadales > Oceanobacteraceae > Bermanella. The sequence goes on from JAPYOO010000565.1 coordinate 1,241, forward strand.
TCACAAAATTTGCTCTTCGGGGTGACCAAAGCTAAGCATGAATTTTGGGGTGCTAATTTTGACAGCCACACTCCTTAAGTCAAGGGAAAGCCTTGATTTTGCTTGACATTTAACAGATTTTTAAAGTTTCACTTTGCTTTTGCACCGAATTGGTTACAGTCACCCTACCGATGCACAA
>JAPYOO010000566.1 GCA_029938135.1 Bermanella sp.
CAGTTTTAATCCACAAGGTGAATTGGCTGAGTTGTTGTCGTTTGAGTTTTAGGCGATCGAGTTACTGCATGAGCAAACTTTAGTTAACGTAAGCAAGCTGGTTTAATCTTTTGGCTATTTTTATGTAACGCCGCTATAAAACGTCTAACGGGCTATTGGCTCCTGCGTAGTGTTTCCCTAAAACATGTGTATAGATTTGAGTGGTCTTTACGTCGTTATGCCCCAACAGCTCTTGCACCGTCCTAATATCAGACCCCGACATGAGCATGTGTGTAGCGAAACTATGGCGAAAAGTATGGCAACTTATGCGTTTATGAAACAACTGCGCTTTAGTAACCGCCACTTTTAATGCCTTACGAATAACCGTTTGATGTAAATGATGCCGGCACTTTTCACCGGTAACCGGATGATTACAATAAGTGGTTGAAGGAAATAAAAATGCCCATGCAGGTGATTTAAATGCATTAGGGTTTTTACGCGCCATGGCAAACGGTAAAGAACAGCCTAAACCCATAAGGTTATCTTGCTGCTGCGTGTGAACGGCCTGTTCAATCAATGTGGTTAAGGGTGCAAGAAGGCGTGAACTTAAAATGGTTTGCCGATCTTTATTGCCTTTACTATTACGAATAGTGAGCGCATACCGCGTTAGGTTAATATCTTGAACTCTTAACCTAAGCACTTCAGACACTCTAAGCCCACTGCCGTACATTAGCTCTACAATTGTACGGTTACGCCCCGATAACTCATTAATAATGGCCTTAACTTCATTTACCTCAAGTACAACAGGGATGTGACGTTGCTTAGTTGCCAACGTAAACCCTAAATCCCCTAATTCTGTGTTTAGGATTTTGTGATACATAAAAACTATAGAGTTAAGCGCTACTTTTTGAGTATTAATTGCCACATGGCGTTCGTTCGCCAACCAACTTAAGTACGCCTTTACCTCAGCCGCCCCCAAGTCTTTAGGGTGCTGCTTTTTGTTAAAGTAAATAAACTGCTTAATCCAATGCACATACGTTTTTTCGGTTCGCATACTGTACCCGCGCAACCTTAATTCACGACGAATCATATCTAGAAAGGGGCTTGCCATAAGTATTACCTATGCACATCAATACACTGTATGTATAGCCAGTATATTGGGTTTTTACAATTAAATGCCTGCCATTGATTCTAAGAGTGGCTCGCTTTACACTGTAATTCTAAAAATAAAGCGAGATAAATCAGGTACATAGGTATTTGAGTGGAAAATAAGGGGAAACCCCCTATTTTGATATATCACGAATAATGGGACCCCCCTCGCTTTGCTCGGAAAGGATTTTGAGCCACGTCTAGAACTCCTTTCAAAATAATCACTTAGAGATTCCTTGCTCATATCAGAAATGGCAAAGCGAGCGTGCTCTATATTAAAATGTTA
>JAPYOO010000163.1 GCA_029938135.1 Bermanella sp.
ATTTTAGAGCAATTCGAAGGCCCTTTAGATTTATTGTTGTATTTAATCCGTAAGCAAAACTTGGATATTTTAGAAGTAAACGTGTCTGAAATTACCATTCAATACATGCACTATGTGGATTTAATGCAAACCGTTCATTTGGAATTGGCCGGTGAATATCTTGTTATGGCGGCTATGTTGGCTGAGATTAAAAGCCGCATTTTATTGCCTCGCCCCGAATCTGAAGATGAAGAGGAAGAGGATCCAAGAGCAGAACTGATTCGTCGCCTGCAAGATTATGAACGCTTTAAAAAAGCAGCCGAAGATTTAGAAGAATACCCTCGAATAGGCCGTGATATTCATGAGATTGAAATAAAACCGCCTGAATATAACGCCGAAAAAACGCATCCAGATGTGGACTTTAAAGATTTAATCTTAGCCTTTGGCGATATTTTAACGCGCAGTGAAATGTTTACTGAGCATGAAGTACACCGAGAGAAACTTTCTACCCGTGAACGCATGAGCCAAATTCTAGCGGGCTTTCAAGACGATCAATTTATCCCCTTCACTCAATTGTTTACGTTTGAAGAGGGTCGCTCTGGGGTGGTGGTTACATTTTTGGCCATGTTAGAACTTATAAAAGAACAATTAGTCGAAATTGTGCAAAACGAACTGTTTGGCGCAATTCATGTGAAAGCGAAATCCTCATGATAATAAACGATATTCTATTAGAGCAAATTATCGAAGGGGCTTTAATGACTTCGGGGCAAACCTTGAGTGTTGAACGCCTTCAAAGTCTGTTTGATGAAGGGGATGAACCCGAGCTAGCGCGTATTCAAGTGGCCATAGAGCGTATCAGTGAAAAATGCCAGCATCGTGGTTTTGAATTAAAAAAAGTAGCCACCGGTTACCGTTTTCAAGTAAAACAAGATATTAGTCAATGGATTGCTCGCTTGTGGGATGAAAAACCTCAGCGTTATAGCCGTGCGTTATTAGAGACGCTTTCTATTATTGCTTATCGCCAACCGGTTACCCGTGGCGAAATTGAAAATGTGCGTGGTGTGGCGGTGAGTTCCCATATTACGAAAACGTTAGTTGAGCGTGAGTGGATTCAGGTCGTGGGTCACAGAGATGTGCCTGGCCGCCCAGCGATGTTTGCCACCACTAAAATGTTTTTAGATTACTTTAATTTAGAGTCTTTAGACCAACTACCCACATTAGAAGAAATTTCGGATATTACCGATGCTAATCATGCTCTGGAATTAGAAGTAAAAGTTGAGGAAGGGAATTTTGACTTCTCATCTAAAGAGTCTGATGAAAAGGGTGATGATACCCTAGCAAGTGCCGCACTAGATTTGGCCGAGGCTGATGCATTGGTACAAGCGGTAGAAGACGCTGTATTCAATAAGCCTGCGGAGGAACAAACTGAATTGCCATTAAGTGCTGAAGACGCAACGGCTGCAGCGCCCATTGAGTCGTTATCGAGCATTGAATTGGCAGAAGCCTATATTAGTGAAGCTGATAGTGAAATTTCAACTGAGCAAGAGGCTGAAGAAGAGTCTAAGCTTGAAGAAGAATTAGATGATGAAGCCATGGCTGAGGCGACCATAGCGCGTATGATCGCCGAGCAAGAGGCTTTGATAAACGAAAAGTCGGGCGTGACACACAAGCCTCAAAAAGAAGTCGAGCCAGTAACAGTATCTAGCGCTTCTGTTTTTGCTGAATTTGAAGGCAGTGCCAGCTCAAACACTGAATTAGAAAATGAATTAGTAAAAGATGCGCCTCAAAACATAGAGGCAGGAGACGTTAAAAAAAGCACATCGGTTTTTGATGAATTTCAAGATACTGACGTAACGTCTTACGAATCCCAGAGTAATAGTGCAAGTGAAACACAAGTCGCTTCACAAGGCTCTGCCACAGTTGATCAGCCATTGCTCACGTCTTCTAATACCGACGAAGACGACGATTTAATGGCTGCCATGGAAGATGAATTAATGGCTCAGTTAGAAGCCGAGCAGGAAGCGTTGTTAACTGAACAAGCCGATCAAGACGAGAATAGTGACACCAAAACTCTAGCGGATCTGGCCAGTAAATTTGAATAATCCAAGATAAGACGTTTTGCGTCTACTCAGTAACGGAGACAAGTTAATGAGTGAGAAATTACAAAAAATCCTAGCCCAAGTAGGTTTAGGTTCCCGTCGTGAGATGGAACGTTGGATTGAGCAAGGACGTGTGCAGCTAAATGGTGAATTAGCCAAATTAGGTGAACGTGCTGGCCCGAGCGATGAAATAGAAGTTGATGGTAAAAAAGTCTCACGTGCTGAAGTCGTGCCTAGACGAGTACTGGTATATAACAAACCAGAAGGTGAAGTGTGTACCCGTAACGACCCTGATGGCCGCCCCACAGTATTTGATCGTTTACCGCGCATTAAAGGCGAGCGCTGGATCGCGGTGGGTCGATTAGACATTAACACCGCCGGTTTATTACTGTTCACCACAGACGGCGAACTGGCCAATAAACTGATGCACCCAAGCACCAATACCGTTGACCGTGAGTACGCTGTACGAGTAGCGGGTGAAGTTACCCCTGAGATTATAGAAACGCTTAAAAAGGGTGTTGTATTAGAAGATGGCATGGCTAAGTTTACCGACGTACAGTTCTTTGACGGCGAAGGCTTTAACCAGTGGTATCACGTGTGCATCATGGAAGGTCGTAACCGTGAAGTGCGTCGTTTATGGGAAAGCCAAGATCTAAAAGTGTCTCGTTTAAAGCGTGTACGCTACGGTTGTATTTTCCTACCTAAAAAAGTTTCTGTGGGCAGATGGCTTGAGCTGGATCAAAAAGATACGGATGAATTGGCTTCTTTAGTTAATATGCCAAGTAAGCCGGTGGTGAAGTTAGATCCAAAACTGTTAAAGCAATATGAACGTGATGTAAGACGTCAAAAGACCCGCCAAAAAGTGGGTGGTGATGCTAATAAGACTAAAAAGCGCAAGATGCGTATAGATTCTTAATTGACGTAGAATATTTTTATATTAAGCCCGCCTCGTGCGGGCTTTTTCGTTTATGGGGCTTATTTAACCGCCCGTTATTTCCCTGTTTATTTTTCTAGGAAGGCAAAACTTAAAAAGGTTAAAAAAAGGCTGCTACCTAATATAAATGCCGGTTGAGCCACCACCAGCATAATGATTCCCGCGAGCATCCACGTGTATTTAACGGCCCCTAAGCGCTTTTTGTAGAGGGGTGTTTTTGTCCATCGGAACTCGGGTGTATTTTGAGGTATGCCCAAAAACGTTATGAGCCGTTCAATAATATTTTTACGCATGCATCCCCTTATATGTTTTAAGAGTTTTAGTGGTCAAGCTTTAGGTTGTAGCTTTAAAGGTTGTCCACGTCTTTTCTGACGGGCTAAGTTCAATGACCGTGGTGATATCCCTTAGATCTAAGCCTCGCCAGTGTCCTAAAATAGGAAATGCTAGTCTGATTGCCCCTTTTGAAAGTATTCATCACGGCCACCGCCGTTAATTAATTGATGGGTGCCATCACATATGGGGGCGTGGCCGGTTTTTTTACAGCCGCAAAAATGCACGGTTTTACTTTCTGTGGCGGTAAAGGGTAGTGGAGTGACCCCAGTGCCTGCGTGGGAGCCATCACACCAAGGCTGCTGCTGGCTTTTACCGCAGGCGCACCACATATACGTTTTGCCTGTTTCCACCCTAACGGCAACGGGTAAATTGGCTGATTTGCTAGTTTGATTCATAGGAACCCCCTGATTCTAATTAAGGTTAGTGCATTCAAGGCTTAAATTCGATTTGTGTCACTATTATTTCGGCGTGAGCAGCCGTTTGATGCATTTGGGTCTATGATTATTTTAAGGTAGAGCGGGTTCTGGTGTGGCAGTGATGTCTATATCGGTTGATAAGCAATGTTCCCTTAATGATGCAGTCTCAAATGCTGTAGTATGCTGGATACATCGAGTTCAGGTACCTTTTCTACATGAGCAAACCGCAGTTTATTCTTCACTATTTTTTAATAAATAAATATTCTTATCTATTTGCCGTTTTTTGCATTTTTATCGTTAACTGGCTGCAGGTAGAAATCCCTCGATTTATCCAGCAGGCTATAGATCTTCTGAATCAAACGTCGGGCGACTCCGGGCAAGCATTAGTTGAGAACGTAAAATTAGTGATTTTGTTTTCAGTTTTAATGGTAATTGTCCGAGTACTGTCACGGATGTATTCCCTTAATCCTGGGCGAATCACAGAGGCGGCCCTTAAAAATGATTTGTTTCATCGCCTTAATCGCTTGCCTAGCACCTTTCATGAAAAATTCCCTTCAGGTAAATTAATTTCCATTATCAATAATGATTTAAACGGTATTCGGCTGTTTTATGGCATTGGTTTTTTACAGCTGTTTAATATTTTATTTGCCTTGTCACTCACCCCGATATGGATGTGGCAAATATCCCCTAAATTAACCTTGTATTCGATAATTCCTATTATGGTGGCCTTTGTGTTTTTTCGAATGGGGTTTCGTCACTTACGGCTATTACATACAAAAAGGTTGGGTAGACTACAAGACTTGTCTGAGCAATTAATGAACTATTTGTCGGGTATTGACCTCATTAAAAATCAACAGATGGGCCCTTGGGTGATGCAACAAATAGCCGAGGTAAATAAAAAACTGTATAGCACCACTATGAAAATTACGCGCATTCAGACATTTGTAATGCCTATTTTGGATTACGCTAATCATATTATGAAAGTATTAATATTGGGGTTGGGCGGCTATTACGTATTGCAAAGCGAGCTTACGATTGGCGAAATTACCGCTTTTCTTTCTTATTCAGTTTTATTAGCGCTGCCGCTCATGAGTTTGGGGCGAATCATGACCGTGTATCAAATGGGCATGGCAAGCGTAGACAGTGTGCAAACTATTTTAAATAGCCCTGTTGCCGCTCAAGACTTAACACTATTAGCGGATGAACAAAAAAACACACTTAGAAAGGCCCCGTTAGTTGTTAAAAATTTAAATTACAGTTACCCCGGTAATGAACAATTAGTACTTAAAAATATTTGCTTTAGAATTAACCCCGGACAAAAGGTGGGTGTGCTCGGCAGCATTGGAGCCGGTAAAAGTACCCTAGTAAATTGTTTGAATCATCATCTGGATGTGCCGTCGGCTAGCATTTATTTGGGGGATACAGACATTACGCAGATGTCGCGCCAAGACTTACGTGGTTTTATACGAACCATGACGCAAGATGCTTATTTGTTTTCAGACACCATAGAGAAAAATGTACGCTTTGGCTCGTCCATCATTAAAAATAAAAAGTCTGAAAATAAAAACACCTCTAAAGTTCAGGATGTACTGAGCTTAAGTGAATTAAGTGAAGACATAGCTAGGTTTACAAAGGGCGATCAAACCGTAGTAGGTGAAAAAGGCATTATGTTATCAGGTGGGCAAAAACAGCGCCTAAGCATTGCGCGAGCATTATTTACCCCCAGTGATTTAATTATTATGGACAATGTATTGTCGGCGGTGGATTACGAGACCGAGCGAAAAATTTTGGCGGCGGTTATTAGTGGTGTCAGCGGGCAAAGTTTATTGGTGGTATCACATCGTGTGAGTGCGCTAGAGAGCATGGATAATATTTTAGTATTGCAAAAAGGCGAGATTATCGCGCAGGGCACACACCAAGAGTTACTTGTTAACAGTGAATATTATTTGAATACGTGGCGCTTGCAACAGCAAGATGCGAAGGATGCACAATGATAAAAGCATTGGACCTTAAGTATCTAAAACATTTTTATCTGTATGCCCAGCGCTATAAAAAAACCGCGTACTTAGGGTTGGCTATGATGCCTATCTCTATTGCGTGTAACTTGTTATTCCCATGGCTAGTAATTGAGGTGATAGATAAACACCTTACCGCGGGCAAGTTAGAGGGCTTATATGAATTAGTGGCCTTAATGTTAATGGTATTGGTATTTAACTATCTGGCTGACGCTTTCTATTCCTTCTTTTTACGTAAAACAGGTGAACTCACGGTATTTGATATGCGCGCTGCGTTATTTAAGCGGGTATTAGAGTTACCCAGAAGCTACTTTGATAAAACGCCTACGGGTGTCACGTTGTCACGGCTAACAAGTGACCTTGAAGCCATAGGGGAGTCCTTTGTATTGGGGATTTTGGGGTTAGTGAAAGACTCCATAAATACCGTAGCCGTTTTAATTTTCATGCTGTTTATTAATTGGCAATTAACCATAGTGGTATTACTGGTATTTCCGCCCATATTGTACCTGACTCAGTATGTGCGTAATAAATTACGTGGTTTGTATGTGATTACGCGCACGTCTCTGGCCAAGGGTACGGGGTTTTTACAAGAGTGCCTGTTGGGGGTGAAAACCGTACAGCTTTATGGCGCCGAGCAAGAAGTGGAGGCTCAATACAAAACCCATACCACTGACTTTATGCGTGCTCAATTAAAAACCAATAAATATGATGCCACGCTATTTTCTTTAATTACCGGTATTACCACTATTACTATCGGCCTTATTATTTGGTACGGCGCCGGAAAAGTCATAACTGGTGCAGTAAGCCTAGGGGTATTAATTGCTTTTATAAATACACTTGAAAAGGTATTTGTACCGTTGCGTGATTTTACCTCGCAAATAGCCTCTATTCAGCGATCATTCGCGGCCTTTGAACACATAGAAGAGTTATTCATTGAGCCTTTAGAAGAAGAGGGCCGAACCTTACTGTTGGACCGTGATATTAATGCACAGCTTAAAACGTTTGAATCTTTAGAGTTTAAAAATGTGTCTTTTCAGTATTCAAAAAACAGCCCGTATGTATTGCATGATGTCTCGTTTATCTTGTTAAAAGGCGAACAATTAGCGTTGGTAGGGACAACTGGCTCGGGGAAATCCACCATTATTCGTCTTATGAATAAAGTGTATGTGGACTATGAGGGCAGTATTTTATTAAACGGAATTGAACTGTCACAAATACCCAAGAATAGTATGTTGCACTTATTTTCATTGATGCAGCAAGACGCATTTTTGTTTGAGGAAAATGTACATTTTAATATTTCATTGGGTAATGAAGATATTAGTGATGAAGCCGTCATGGATGCTGCGCAATACGTATTTGCCCATGACTTTATTATGGAGTTACCAGCCCAATATGAGTTTGAACTAACGAATAGTGGTAGCAATTTATCGGCAGGACAAACCCAGCTAATTTCCTTTGCCCGCGCCATTGCTCAGGGCGGCCAAGTGATGATGTTGGACGAAGCCACCAGTTCGGTAGATTCAATAACAGAAGACCTTATTCAGCGCGCCATGGGCCGCTTATTTGAAGATAAAACAGTGATCGCCATTGCACACCGCTTAAGTACCATCCGTCATTCGGATCAAATATTGGTATTGGTGGGGGGCAAGGTCATTGAGCGGGGCCGGCATCAAGAGTTACTAGCGGTAAAGGGTGTGTATGCGAACTTATTACTAGACAGTAATAATATTACCAATGACACGTCATCGGCATTGTAAGTGGGTGTGTAGAAGGCTGAAATAGTGGGTTAGGCAAGCGTGTTCAAAAAGTAAAAAAGTTGCGCCACGATAGGCGCAACTCATCAAGGGCCTATTTTTTAATAGGTTGCCATTG
>JAPYOO010000164.1 GCA_029938135.1 Bermanella sp.
CTACACGGTAGCGATCCTGAAAATCCTTTACCCCATAGCGTTGAAGTCACCTTTAGAAGCGCGGGTTGATCTGAAACTAATAGAATTAAATGTAGCTTCGACCAAACAAGAAATCAGGTTGAGGTTAAGGGGGATTACATGAACGACTTGATCACCAAAGCAGAGTTTGTAGAAATCACAGGGTATGACATGGTATCGAAACAATGCCAGGTCTTGACTGATCATGGCATTTTCTTTGTAAAGGATCGAAACGGTGAACCGCACACAACGTGGTACAACTTTAACCACCCTACCCATTTGCGGTTTGGGTTACCGCAGTCAGAGTATGATGACGGGTACGCAAGCGAGCCAGACTTTAGCAGTATGGACACTTAACGAATTAGACATGAACACAACGCCATAAGCCCTAACCAGCATAGAGCAGCTATTTGTTGATCACAGTGATGGCGAACAATGTTATTTATATTATTTCTTAGGGGCTGCTAGTTTATACTTTGGCTAAGTTAGCACCTAAATAGGAATAAAGGGCCGTATGTTTATTAAAAAATATCGCATGGATATTAACCAAGACGATAAGCTACTCGGTTGGACAGAAGGTGAGGTTTTGGCCCATTTCAAAGATAATTTACGCGAAAATGACCTTGTGGTAGCCGTTACAACCCTCCAAAATGATTGCTTAGATCGCACAACTTATGAATTTGCACGTGTGGAAAACATTACTGATGAAGACTATGACAATCACATGTGGGAGCGATACATTCATTTGTATAATGAGGTTGGATCGCATAAAGGCCGTGTATTTAAGTTTAATGGCGTCGCCATTCAAGGCACAACATTTGAAAATGGTGGCTCTGTCCGCAGCACATCTAATGCCCAATTGATTCCATATAACGAAGGTCTGGCCAAACTTTTAAAACAAAAGCGAAAAGTCAGGGTAAAAGAGCTAAAGGCTGCGATACTTTATGAGAAAGAGTGGGGGCTAGAGCATAACGAAGAAGTCATCCGGGATGATGAAGTACTGAAGCTAATAGATCCATCTGGAAAGAGGCGCGCACAATACGGGTATGAGTATACTTGGATTCTACCCACTATTTTTGCAGCCATGGCAGCGATAGCTTTTATTACATAATACATCGCGTACTGATCCATACAAGCTCCATGGCGGGGCCTCGACAGGACCGAAGAACCAGACTTTTGGAAAGAGCCATCACCGCTTATTAAAGAGAGAAAGAATAATTCCAATCGCAAACAACCATCCAAACCAACATTGCACGTAATTTCCCCACGTGAACTCGTCAGCAGACTTATCTACACTCAGACTAGGAGCTTTGAACAACGTGTCCATCCAATAAGGTTTATAAGAACGACCGTAGTAGTCATAGTACTGCTGTTCTACACCTTCTATGACACATTTAGAAGCGGTTCGCTTACCACTCAAGTAAAGATACGGCATACGTAATAAAAAGACATAGAACCAAATGAGAAAGCCATAGGCGAACAAGAATGTCACCACACCTATATATAGAGTTGAAGCGGGATTATCATAAATCCAAGCAAGAAAACTATTGAAATCAGACATAAAACACCATTCGAGGAGCACGATCTATATAGCTGGGTTTAGAATCAAGCGGTATTGGATTACTAAACACATATAAGTAGCACAAGAGCATGATGGGGCGTTCCATGTACACATCCTTGTTCACTCGCTATGCATACCAGCATATAACACAAATTCTAGGAATAATACCTAATCTACCCCACGCCTGATTATTGTCAGTTTAAGCTTAGGGTTGGGAGAGCAGTCCATTCACCCACGCCAAGAGCCTAAACTAACCCCAAGTAAGCTAATGCGCACAGGCATTGGATCGAGGCGAAATTGGGGGTAATAGATGAGTGTAAGAAATGGAAAGTCACGAAGAAGGTTGGCTATGCGGCTCAGCAGCGGTTCTGGGTAATTAAAGGCTGGAAATACAAGCATATGAACTTATTAATTCGGGCCAACAGGTGGTGTAAGTTGATAGGGGATAAAGAGATATGGGCTTTTGAGCATGAAGTGTGTGAGCGCTATATCGTATATCGTTTCGTAGTTGGTACTGGGCCATGTGCCAATTTAGCTTATCGATCACCCAAAGATGACGCAAATCATTCAAGCTCAGTGGCAAAATTAAACATCACTCTAACAATAGGCCTTACTTACTCTAATAAATTAAGCCTCCCCGCTCCCACAAAACTTAGGAAAAATGCTTAGGTATTTAAATATATACTATACGTGTTCAAAAAATTGCTCACAAAGCGAAGACTCCTTATGACGATAATACTAACTGATGTTCAAAAATTAATTTTTATAAAATTCCACAATGGCAAAGAAGGCGTTGAGGCGCTCACTGAACATGAAGAACTTATCATCAAAGCTCAACAGCCAGATCAGTGGCCGCACGACCTTCAGGTGAAGGCGTCAGAGGCCCTTGAATACCACAACTATATCGTCCCGCCAAAACCTGATTCCATTGAGAAGAGTAACAATGTGCCAAATTTAGCTACTGGCACCTATAATCCCATTCGTGATGTAAAAGACCAAAAAATATTTAACGATGAAATGGGTATGGTTTCCGCTATTAGCAAAGAACTAAGCGCTTATTCAACAGCTGGAAAGATGTATCTTAGCGTAATAAGAGGGCTGAACTCGGAGTTTCAAAAACGAGCAGGCGAAGTTAATGAAGGGCTACTGACGTTCGAACAGCTCGACACCCTTAGTTTAGATTATATTTATCAGAACGTTGCGAAACGCAAAAACAATATGTTTTGGATATTTAGCGGTCGGCTGAAGGAAACAATGACCGAAAATAGGGTTAGGTGTATGTTTTACGCAGCTCTTTCAGACCACGTAAACGGTGATGCCATGGCTAGCGAAGTGGTAACCACCTTTCTTCACCCCAGCTTTTAATAATGACATTATATCCGTCGCATTTACAGCAGGGCTTGTGTTGTTGCTATATTCACGTCTGCGAATAATCACTTTTCTAAGACTTCAGACCAACCTATACCAAGCAAAAGTTACACACTATAACTAGCTAAAGAGTTACAAAATGGCCACTCTATCTAAGAATCAGAAATCCTTCTTAATTGACCAAAATATTCCATTAAGCGTACTGTTTGATGCTACAGGTATGGCCCCCAAGCAATACGGTCCGATAATGAAAGATCTAGGAAAGAAATTTGCGATAGGTGTGTCCCCGTGCCGCAACGCTGGGCATACGCTGCGAACAAGGAGCGGTGCTTGCATGCAATGTAACACTGCGGCTTACACTTTTTTATCTAGGTATGACGAGCTTGGTGGCATTTATATAGCAGGCTCAAGAAAGGGGAAAATCATAAAAGTTGGTTTCTCAAATGATACTTCCAAACGGGAAAAAACACTTAATGATAATGGTTATGGTGGTTTTAATGATTGGCGAATCTTATATTCCGTCGAATGCCAAAATGGAGGCCGAGTTGAGTTTCTAATACATAAAGAGCTGGAAGACTATAATACGCCACGTCAGTATATCAGAGGTAATCATACGGTTGATTGTCTTGAACTGTTTCAGTGCGGCTATGGCACAGCAATAGATGGCTTTGAACGAGTTTTGGGGCGTATGGGGATCGTGGATGTGAGCTCTGCCTGGGAGTCACCAGTAGCTCATGAATATCATTTCCCAGATATACTATCTGCTGGAGCGACTAGAAAGGGCTACAATAAGTCTGATGAGGAAGACCGCTCTCATCGACACGGATCTGTGTTGAGCAATTCTGTTAGACATCTACGACCAGCAGCACTGAAGGGCAATACTAATGAAGTGGATGTTTTTCCACTGGAGTCGAGTGGTGACCATAAGGTAGAGCACAAAAAATATCCCGACTTTACGGCCCAACCTCACCTAGATGGCCATGCTAATGAATTGGATATTTTGCCACTAGAGTCGAGCGGTGAACATAAGGTAAAGTACAACAAATATCCTGGCTTTAACACCGAACATCACCCATATGAAAATGATAGAAAAGGTGATGACTACTTGAATTTCAGAACCTATATTGAAAAAAAACCAGAGGCATCCATTGGTAGAATTTCGGTTGATAGCTCAGACATATCAAATACAACCCGTCAAAAACGCTCAAGTAATGATCTAGGAAATTCACCTTTATTAATTGGTATTATTTTATCTACGCTTATCGGTGTAATAATGTTTCTGAAGGCATCAAAGTATATGTGAGCGCCACGGTCTTAGAACTAAAATCCATCACCTACCTAAGCTGTCATCGGAGATGACTAAGCCACTGAGAGGTCTGATAATTAACCTCACAATCAGAGTAGCCACTTCCAATAGGCGCCTAGTTATTTCATATGCCTTAATTCAACCAAACCTAAAACTATCTGAAGTACGAACCCAACTATAAAGATAGCGGAGTAAATAGTAATCATTTTAAGAAATAATAAAGCTTGCCATGAGAGAGCAAACTACCCACCCGCAAGGGCTTAATTCGTCTCAAACGCATGGTACGCTTTACCCAGTGGGTGACCCAAGAAACGATGATCCACCGCAGCAGGAGCAGGAGCAGGCTACGTTGGCTTCAAGCAAACTTATGCGTATACGTGCTGGGTCGAGGCGTGGCACTTAAGCGACGCCCCAACACGGACCATCTTTTTTTAGTTCGGCACGTACTGTTAAAAAAACGTGGATACAAAACCCGCCGTCAAAGAAGCGGTGCCGGTGTCTTTTAACAGTTTCATTTTTTCCAGTTTAGACAAGGACTTCCCTTTTAATAAAAGGCGTACGTTCAACGACAAAGATATTGCCCCCGCTAGGGTGGCACTAGTTATCCAAACGTCGGTGTCTAGGTCTTTTAAGCCGCTAATGGCGTCCTTGGTATCCTCGGTGATCTCTGCGTTGGTGACGTCGCTTGACTCGATGTTGTCGGATTGCGACGCAACTTCCTCAGTAGCTTTGACTTGAATATCAGGGTATCTGCTTTGATGAGCTTCCACGTAATTTAAGTAATCCGTAGCTTTGAGCTGGATTTCTGTCACCTCTCCGGTCTCACTGTTTGTTATTTGAATGTCTGCGCCGGCGTGATTGGTCTCTTCGTATACCCGAGCATAGAATTTGTCGCCGTCTAGGTTTTCTTGTTCCGCGTATTTGAACTCGTGGTAAATGCCTTTTACGTTCGAGATCAGGCCTTCTAGTTGGTTTTCATTTAGGGACTGTACGTATTCGGCAAGCTCAACGTCTGTAGCATCATTCAGAGCATTGCTAGACCGCTGAAGCGCAGCTAGAACTAGATAATTGCTATCCCCAGGTTGAGGAACTTCATTTGATAACATCGCCAATATGGCGGAACTCACAGCCCCTATCGTTATGTTGGGATGCTTCTTGGCCAACGTGAAAAATCTAACTAGAACACTTTCTAGTTGCGCTATGGACTTTTCAAGTCTTCGTTGTCCTCCTCGAGGGGTGTCGTCATCAATGTCATTTTTCAACTCATCCAATAGTGGTCTAATTGCGTTTTTAGCAAGAGCGTCTGCCGCAGTTGGTGTTAATGCCGTGTTTTCTGAAGCCATAAGGCGTAGGCCTGTCGCAAGCGCACGGGCAGAAGTGACGATCCTAGATTTGGGTTCGCTCAATGTTTCGACTTCTCTGGGCCGTCCGTACCAGTATTTTTTAAATGCTATACCAGCGAGAACGGAACTGCCTATGCCAACGATAACGGTTGAGGCCGCAACAAGAATTGTCCCCGCAAAAATGCTGCCACCTAGCCAGGCTAAGGCAGAGGATGTAAATGCCGCACCGCTCAAGCTTCCAACTGCGGTTCCTGTAGAGGCTGTTCCTAATAACCCCGCCAAACCAAAAAGCCCGGCAGGCACTGAAATCTTTGACATCACCCCAACCGCAGCAGAAGTGATCTTGTGAGTGCTTCCCTTTTTTTCCCGCAAAACCGCGTCTGCTACCTCTTCACAAGCTTTTGCTGCGTCCTCGCTTAAATCACTAAAAATGTACGACTTTGCCGAGTTTAAAGTTCCGTCCCAATATTCACGAACTTGATTCGATGAAATCCTGAAATTAATCACATGGCCTCCTGCCTGTATTTGTACTCGCTATGGAATTGTTAATTTGCCCTATGTGAGTCATACGGCCATTAAGACATGTTTTAGGCCAGGAGTCTAAAACAACCGAATTCGTCTAACCTTCGTGTAGATCATTGAACCCTTACCTGTCGCCATAGTATCGAAACTGCCTTTAAAGGAAAATCCTGGCCCGACTCAACAAATGGTGAAGGTCTAGCAATTGACAAGCTGGTCCAGCCTGATAAACAAAGAGCGTCACGTAGCGGCCTGTGTTGCCATTACGTTAATTATGTGGTGATATAAACACTTGAATTTAATAAAGAATTATTTGTCATGATGAAAATAGGGAAGTTATTGATGGTTATAACTGTAGTGTTATTTCTGCCATCC
Source organism: Bermanella sp. (assembly GCA_029938135.1). Taxonomy (GTDB): domain Bacteria; phylum Pseudomonadota; class Gammaproteobacteria; order Pseudomonadales; family Oceanobacteraceae; genus Bermanella. The sequence goes on from JAPYOO010000164.1 coordinate 6,491, forward strand.
TAGGCTATAACCTACTCAGACTCTGTGGATTTTCGATCAGACTCAGTAGTGTATAAAAGGCTTCGACTAGGTGAGTCTCCCGATAATATAAATGTGCATGATGTTACGCGGTTCATAAGTTACATCACCGGCGTGAATTAGATGATGTCTTTCAACACAGATTTTGGTGTGTGCTTTCCGTGAAGAATAATATTGAAAAGAAAAGGGTGTACGATGTTTAAAAATCGACGCATAGGTATAGGTTGTCATTATAGGCAACTCGAATGGTTCCCATTCCAAACTTATGTTCATTTCAATGAACATTTACGCGAAGGTGACCTAGTGATAGCTGTCACAAATACAGAAGCTAACGACTTAGACCACACAACGTATGAAATTGCGCGTGTGGAAAAAATAACTGAGGGTGACTATAGTAACGTGGAATACTTCTACGAACCCAAAATTCATTTGAACAACGAAGTCGGTTTGTGCGGGGGGAGGGTTTTTAAGCTGGATGGCGAACCTGTTGTAGGTGCTGCGTTTATTAATGGGGAATGGGATGTTCGCAAATCCGATGCTGTCCTGATTCCATATCACGAAGGCATGGCTGTACTGCTAAAGCAGAAGCGAAAAGCCGGAGCAAAAGAGCTAAAGGCAGCTATACATGATGACGAAGTACTGAAGCTATTAGGTATACCAAAGCCTAGAAAGCAATCAATAGGCTATATTTTTTGGCAAAAAAACGCACCATTAGCTCTCCCAATTTTGCTTATAGCCATCGTCGTGTCAAGCAGCTTTCGAGAAGAATGGCTTTATGGCTTATTCCACTAGTGAGGCTTATATTTTGCGGTGGAGTGTTCGCACTCAAGCTAATTGAATTTTAAATCAAACCGCATGGTCAGGGATTACCAGGCTCAATGTCACGCCATTGCTGGTGATTACACAGACCAGATCAGTCTGATATAGGAACAAGATAGATGGAACCTAATATGGAACCAGAATCAACAATTATCTACTGAAAAACTGGAAATTACTGCTAAGTCTTTGATTTAATTGGCGCGCCAGGAGGGAGTCGAACCCCCGACCAACAGGATCGGAACCTCGACCTGTTAGCCAACAGTTTGTTTCAATGCCAGACCTTAAGCACGACGA
>JAPYOO010000165.1 GCA_029938135.1 Bermanella sp.
TTATTGTGGGTTTTGGGCGTTTTGGCCAAATTGTTGATCGCTCGTTAACCCTTGCCGGCTTTACCACTACAGTGTTAGAGCACGATGCCGCCCAAATTGAACAACTTAGAAAATTTGGCCACAAGGTATTTTACGGTGACGCCTCGCGCCAAGAACTATTACATGCCGCCGGTGCCGCCTCCGCCAAAATGCTGGTGGTGGCCATAGACGATCATGAAAAATCCAAAACCATTATAGAGTTGTGCCAAAAACATTATCCACATCTTAAGTTGTTTGCCCGCGCCCGTGGGCGAGTACAAGCCCACGAGTTTAATAAACTGGGGGTAGATGTATTTGTGCGTGAAATGTTTCACTCGGCCTTGGCCCTTAGTGAGCAGGTAATGGTATCACTGGGTACCCACGCGTATACCGCCCATAGAACCATACGTACCTTTAAAAAAATCGATGAACAACACGTACGAGATTTATTAAAAATAGAGCGTGATACCAAAGCCTATGTCACGGTGGCGCAAAAAAATAAAGCCGAACTCGAACAAGTGTTGCAAGGAGATATTAGCGATAAAGAACACATAGTAGACAATCACTGGGGCAAACATCATGAACCTAACAAAAAAACTTAATAAACAGACATGAACAAAACCCACAAAAAAATCGACACTGGCCTTAGAAACTCTTTAACCCAAGTGTGTGATACCGCCTTAGTTAATGTGGCGGGTTTTAAGTGGCTAACGCATTTAGTCGATTATGATAATTTTCCACGCTCACTAAAAGTGCTCTGCATTTTTGATACCCATCAAAACCAAATACAGGTCCAACAAGATAGGCACAGCTATCTGTGCGACTTAATACAGCGCGCATTATTAAAAGAAAACATTAAGCTTGGGAAAATAGCGGGACATGTAGCATTTGATAACGAAGAGCATTGTCAGGGCCAACACGAGGGTAACTGGGCACGCCGTTTAGGCTAATCCTGTGCCAACAAAACGTGGCACCTATGCTTGATGTAATCGCTATGTTTAGTAACAAAACATCGCTGATGTTTTAGTAAAAATATGAGTTATCTTTAAAGATAAAATTCACATGTTAAGAATAGCATTGCTGATAGATGGCTCAGTACGTGCCAGCGTGCACACTGGCCATTCATGACTATAATTATCACTCAGACTTAGCTCATAGTTAACTGCCCCGCTAAGGCTATACAAAAAAGTAATTAGTAATAAGTAACTTAGGAGTTGGAGTTATGAGCAAGCAGAGCAGCTGTATTAGGATTTGCTTATTTTGCTTAGGTTTGTTGGTCGCGTTTCAGGTAAAAGCGGATGCTCAGCCCCTAGTATTTCTGAATTGGGCCGACTACATGGACCCAGGGTTACTCACTGAATTTAAGCAGCAAACGGGCATAGAGGTTAAGCAAACCTACTATGACTCGGATGAAAACCGTGATCAAATTATGGCGGCTTCAGATGGCGGTGGGTATGATCTTATTCTTGTCAGTGGACTGGCTTTACACAGTTACCTTAAGCAAGGCTGGCTTGCCAAGTTACCTCAACCCTTAAGTCACGGTGTTAAAAAAATTGAAGAACTCTGGTGGCAGGCCTTTCCGGGGGCAAAGACCCATGCGGTGCCTTTTTTTTGGGGCACACTTGGCATTGCCTATCGTACCGACCTGATTCATGAACCTATTACCCATTGGCGCCAGTTTTTTAATCCAGGGCCAGAATTAAAAGGAAAAATAAGCCTAATTAACTCGGGGCGAGAAGTCCTAGCCATGGCATTAAAATCCCTAGGATATTCGCTTAATACCCGTAATAAACAACAGTTTAATGAGGCCTTAGCCTTAATGAAACAACAATCCCCTCATGTGGGCAGTTATAATTATGTAGACCTAGATGAAAGCTCAGCCTTAATATCTGGTGAAACGGTGGCGGCCATGATGTACAGCGGTGACGCACTTATGTTGCAAGAATACAGTGATAACATTGCCTACGTATTGCCCAATGAAGGAGGCAATATCTGGGTGGATTACTTGGCCATACCCGCTAAGGCAAAAAATCCCAAGGGGGCCATGGCGTTTATTAATTTTTTAAATCAGGCCAAGCAAGCTGCGCAATTGGCATCCTTCGTGTACTACGCATCGCCCAATCAAGCAGCGTGGGCCCATTTACCTGCCGATTTTTTGCAAGATGAAACTATCTTCCCTAGTCAAAAGTCGTTGGAAAACTCAGAATTTTTTACACCGTTACCCCCTAGACTGTTAAAGAAACTTAACCAAGAATTTCAAACAATCGTTGACTAATTATGCGCCTACAATGGCAGTTTAACTTAGTAGTTGTTCCTTTGGTGGTGGTGCCTCTTTTGGTTTTGGGGGTGACGGCCTTTGGGTATTTACTGGAAAGTGAACAGCATAAGTTAATGAATAACATGGCCGCCAGTGTTGCCCATATGCGTCAAAAAGTGGATATGAACTTTTCCAAGATCGAGGCCAACCTTGAATTGTTAGCCACCGATGGCGTTATGATGCGTTATGCCGTCATAGAAGATGAATATACTCGTTATAAAATATACCAGGGCGGCTTATTGGAGCGTTTTAAAAGCTATCAAGAGAACTTTCCATTATATGAAGAGATTCGTTTTATCCTGCAAGACGGCTACGAAGATACCCACTGGGCCGCCTTTCAATATCGTAATAAAAGCGAAGATGAATCCGATCAATCTTGGTATCAACATTTACCAAAAACCGCAGGCAGTACTTTGCATGTTATTAAAGATAATCCCGATACGGGCCTTAAGTCTTTGTATTCTTTTAAACCTATTTTATTACGCAATACCAGCATTGAAGATTCAAGCCAGCCCAAAACCCTGCGCGGTTTTCTAGGCACTACCATTACCCTTAAATGGCTTAAGCAAGAATTAAAGTCTTTGTTAAGCGCGCCTAATCAATATGTGGCGTTTATGAATGAAAATGGTGAGAACCTATTTTATTTTGGTGACGAATATTTAACTACATTTGTTACGCCTAGCACTGGCATGCAACTTTTAAAGACTGATGAAGGGGGTATATATCAAGCAAGGGAGAAAACCTTATTTGGTTATTCACTGGTGTACTTGGTTAATGAAAATCAGGCTTCTGATAAAGCCAGCGGCTTGGCTTTCAGCATAATCGTGATTACGCTGGTTTCCATTGCATTTACCTTGCTGGTGTTACTGTTTTTGCTTAGATATTCTATGATCAGGCCATTGCAAGCGCTTATGTCGGCCAGTAAAGATATTGCATCGGGAGAGCTCAGTACCCTAGTGCCCAATCTGGGTTGTGATGAATTATCTGATTTATCCCACAGTTTTAATGATATGGCCAAATCTTTGTCTGACAGTGATGAAAAAATTCGCTACATCGCCTACCACGATAGTTTAACGCGCCTGCCAAACAGACGAATGTTTCAATACTTGCTTAACAACGCCATTGCCGCCAGTGAGCGAAACAAAGACAAGTTAGCGCTTATTTTCATTGATGTGGATAATTTTAAAACGGTGAATGACAGTTTGGGACATGACGTAGGCGACATTCTTTTACAGCAATTTGCGGGTCGAATTGGTGAATGTTTGCGTGATGAGGATGCTTTTATAGCGCCAGATTCAGTCACTGAGTCTGGAGAAGAGTCATTGAATCAAGATTTGGTAGCACGTTTGGGGGGCGATGAATTTACGGTATTGTTGCCGCATTTAAAACACGCCACCGATGCCAGTTATGTGGGGCAGCGTATTATTGAATCCATGGAGAAAACATTTTTTGTTAACGATCATCATTTTAAAATTACCGCCAGTATCGGCATAACTATTTGCCCAGACAACGGCAAAAAAGCCGATGAACTTATTAAGTTTGCTGATATTGCTATGTATCACGCAAAAAGTTTGGGTAAAAATAATTTTCAGTTTTACTCAAGTGACCTTAATGAAGCCATTGCGGACCGTATAGACCGTGAAAATGAATTAAGAGAAGCCATAGAGGGGCATCAGTTGTCGGTTTATTTTCAGCCGCAAATAGATACAAAATCAGGAAGCATTTATGGCATGGAAGCCCTGGTACGCTGGCATCACCCTGCAAAGGGGCTTATTTCACCTTTAAACTTCATTACCCTTGCCGAGGAAACGGGCATGATTATAGAACTGGGTACTTGGGTTATGTATGAAAGTTGCCGCATTGCCAAAGATTGGTTAAAGAAGGGTTTATTGGATTTTCGTATCTCGGTGAATGTATCCAGTCGTCAGTTTGAACGCCAAGATGTGGCACAATTGATAGAGGATGCCTTGCGAGAAAATGATCTGTCACCAAAGTATCTTACCATAGAGTTAACCGAGTCGGTCATCATGTCCAGCCGCGATAAAAATATTGCTACCTTAAGCAATATTAAAGAAAAAGGCGTTAAGATATCGTTAGATGATTTTGGCACGGGTTATTCGTCGTTAAGCTATTTACGTACTTTCCCAGTAGACACCTTAAAAATTGATCAACAATTTATTAAAGATTCTGAAACTGACCCAGAGGTACGCTCTATTATTTCAGCCATCGTCATGATGGCCCACGCACTGGGGTTAGATGTGGTGGCCGAAGGGGTAGAGGGCAAAAATGAATTTTTGTATTTACAGTCCATTAACTGCGACATTATTCAGGGTTTTTATTTTAGTAAGGCCTTACCCCATCTTGAAGCCGAAATTTACATTATAGAAAGCATGCAAAAAAATCTTGCGGGTTAAATGGCTATGTTAGGGCTGCCCATCAAGTTCTAAAATTTCAAACAAATCTAAATTAAATAGATCCAAAAATTCATCCCCGCCAATGGCTTTCATTTTATCTTGCCAATCCTTCGAATGTTGTAACAAACATTTAAAGACAGGTTTAAGCCTGTAATACCTGTGCCAACGGAAATGTGGCACCTATACTCGTTTTATCAGCTTAATAGTTTTGGTTTTAGTTAAAGAGGAAGCGCGCATGTTAAGGACAATATCGCCGGTAGATGGCTCTGTGGTGGCCGAGCGGCCCATGGCCAAAACACCACAAATTACACAGGCCATTAAGCAAGCACGCGCCGCGCAACAACAATGGCAGGCTTACACCCTTAGCCAAAGGGCAAGCATTTGTGAAGCCGCCGTTCAATACTTTGAGCGCAACAGTGAATTAATTGCCAGTGAAATAAGCTGGCAAATGGGCCGCCCCATTGTGTACTGTGCCGGTGAAATTAAGGGCCTAGCGCAGCGTGCGCGCCACATGATAAATATTGCCCCGCACGCTCTGGCCGATATTAAACCCGTACAAACCCCCGGATTTAATACCTTTATTCGCCGCCAACCCTTGGGTGTGGTATTTACCATTGCGCCTTGGAACTACCCGTTATTAACCACCGTAAACTCCCTAATACCGGCCCTTATGGCGGGCAACAGCGTAGTGCTTAAACCGTCGGCGCAAACGCCATTATGTGGTGAGCATTTTGTGAGCGCGTTTACGCAAGCAGGGGTACCAGAGCATCTAGTGCAGTGTTTGTTTTTAAGCCACGAGGATACCGCTAAAATTGTGGCGTCGAGGGACGTAGACTTTGTGTGTTTTACCGGTTCTGTTGCCGGCGGGCAGCACATGGAACAGGCAGCGGCGGGCACCTTTTTAGGTTTAGGCCTAGAGCTGGGCGGTAAAGACCCGGCATATGTGCGCACGGATGCCGATGTGCCCTACAGCGCCGAGCAACTGGTAGATGGAGCGTTTTTTAACTCGGGCCAGTCGTGTTGTGGGGTTGAACGCATTTATGTGCACCACAGCGTTTACAAGGCCTTTGTGGCCGCGTTTATTAAACACGTTAACACCTATCAATTAGGTGACCCACTAAATGCAGCCACCACTCTAGGCCCCGTGGTAAAACCGGCGGCAGCCAACTGGGTACGTGGGCAAATACGCGACGCGCAGGCGGCGGGTGCTAAAGCCATGATTGATACGTCTATGTTTCCATTAGATGACGGCAAAGGGTGTTATCTGGCCCCGCAAGTATTGGTAGAGGTAGATCATTCAATGTCGGTGATGAAAGACGAAAGCTTTGGCCCTGTGGTGGGCATTATGAAGGTAAACAATGATGCGCAAGCCCTCACCTTAATGAACGACAGTGGGCTGGGTTTAACGGCCTCTATCTGGACACAAGATCAAGACGTAGCCATCACCTTGGGCGAGCAGCTACAAACCGGCACCGTGTTCATGAACCGCTGTGATTACTTAGACCCAGCGCTTGCCTGGACGGGCGTTAAAAATACCGGCAAGGGTCAAACCTTGTCGGAGCTGGGTTATCACCAGCTCAGCCGAGCTAAGTCGTTTAATTTTAAGACACAATTGTAAAGCCGCGACTGGGCATATAGCGTCTATAAACTATACTTTTGTATTGGGTTTAAGTTTTAGGTAAGAAACCAAAGTGAATGTAATGCGCTTCATAATCTTCGGGCTAATAGGGCTGCTGTTATGCGCGATTGCAGCTCCCAGCCTACATGCCAAAGAACGTTTCACGCTGTACACCTACCATAATAAACCGCCTTACTTTTTTGGCGCTATTCCCGCGGGCCGTGAAAATACTGCCACCATCGGTTTATACCGTGCTTTTGTGGCCTACCTTAATCGTCAATTACAAGACATCGAAGTTGAGCTTAAATTCTCCCCAAGAATCCGCCTAGAAGGTAGCTTAACGGACGGTAAGCTTAATGGGGCCATCATAGGGGTGAACCCGTTGTGGTTTAAAGACAAGGAGCGCACACGCTACTTGTGGTCTGATGCTTTTATGCAGGATAAAGACATTGTCGTGGTGCGCGCGGGTAAAGCTTTTCCTTATAAACACCCAAGAGACTTAGAGGGTAAGTCGTTAGCGCTGCCTAGGGGGTTGTATTTTTGGGGGGTAACAGAGCGTATTAAACAGGGGAAAATACTGGTATTTGAAACCAACTCAGAGGTTCAAAATTTGGGCATGGTGGAGTTTGGACGTGCCGATGCCACGATCATCAGTATTTTAAGTGCCGAATACTTATTCAAACAGCGTGTATCTCAAGGTTTATTAGAGGTTTTAACAACACCTCATGATGAATTTGAAAGAATGATCCTTTTTCCTATCAGCCAAAAAAGGCAATTTTCTATCATCAATAAACACATTAAAAAAGCACTCACCGATAAAGCCTGGTTAAAGGAATTAGCCAAATATCACTATCATCCGTAATGACGTCTGTGAGTCACAGGCTTAGTATTCGCAAGCTTGTCCATTTTAATTCAAGCGCTAAATAATCGGTTAGTTTCACCTACTTTGTGCTGGTGCATATCCATGTTCGCTGTTAGGTAGAATTGGGGGCAGGTTGGTTGGTTAGATTCAATATAGCGCTTTTAATGACAGGCCCAGCTCATAACCTATTATTGAATAGACGGATTGAAGAGGCTGCCTTAAATATAGAGGCGGCATTGCAGGGTAAATGAAGGGGACTGGCTCATGTTAGAGTGGCTAGGCATAGTGTTTTCAACCGATGGTTTTATGCCCCACGGGCATTGTTATCTGTGGAAGCCCGAGTTGCTGTGGATGCATGTGTTATCGGATTCGGTGATATTCTTGTCGTATG
>JAPYOO010000166.1 GCA_029938135.1 Bermanella sp.
TATGACATGGACTATTACTTAACCTTTCGGCAAGGGGAACATCACAATTAGTGGGCACTAGATATCCTAATTTAAAACCATCCATGGAATGTCGCTTAGCTTTTGGCGTAAGCCACATTACCATTAATAAGCACTAACCCTCCAGATTAACGCACTAAAAAGAAGGGAAGGTTACCTTTTAAGCTTGCTCTTCAGCACGAGCGGCTTCTTCAGCTGCATCCATGATGGCTGTTGTTACGTAGCCCTTGGCGATTTCACGTAATGCAATAACGGTTGGCTTATCGTTTTCAGGATCAACCATAGGTTCAGCACCCTGCATTATTAGTTGCTTAGCGCGTTTTGAAGCCAGCATTACTAGCTCAAAGCGGTTCTCTACGTTTTCTAGGCAATCTTCTACGGTTACACGAGCCATATTGGTTCTCTATATTGCTGACAGAATCTGCCGATTAAAAGGAGTTATACCCGTTAGTTTACAAAATACCGCGGTATTTCGCCATAACATTAATGTAATAAGTCGCTAATCATTTCAGTATATGTCTGACTTTGCGGCTTAGCCTTTAAACGGCCCGCTTTAAAGATGGCTTTTAAGTCATCAAGGGCGGTATCAAATACGTCATTCACCACAATAAAATCAAATTCGCTGTAATGGCTCATCTCACTCACGGCTTCACTCATGCGCCCGTTAATGATCTCTTCACTGTCCTGACCACGGCCTTGTAAGCGGCTCAATAAGGCTGATTTACTGGGGGGCAGAATGAATATACTGACGGCCTCAGGCATTAAACGGCGTACTTGCTCAGCCCCTTGCCAGTCAATTTCTAAGATTACATCCAACCCTTGAGCTAGCTGAGACTGCACGGCACTTTGGCTGGTGCCATAATAATTGCCAAATACCTGGGCATGCTCAAGGAAATCACCCTGCTCAATGAGTGTTTCAAACTGGCTTTTTTCAACAAAATGGTAATGAACGCCATTTTCTTCACCTTCACGCTTATCACGGGTGGTGTGACTTACACTCACCACCACGTCTTGAGTTTGCTGCAGCATTTCTTTTAAAAGGCTGGTTTTGCCGGTGCCCGATGCGGCGCTGACGATGTATAAGGTACCTTGGCTCATGGTGTTTACTCTATGTTCTGAATTTGTTCGCGCATTTGTTCAATCAGTACTTTTAACTGAACCGCGATTTGGGTGGTGATATGCGAGATCGACTTACTAGACAGCGTATTAGCCTCGCGATTGAGCTCTTGCATCATAAAATCTAAACGACGACCTATCGGCCCGCCTTGTTGCAAAATGCGTGACACCTCGACTAAGTGGGCCTGAAGTCGATCTAACTCTTCATCGACATCGGCTTTATTAAGCAGAATAACCATTTCTTGCTCAAAGCGGTCGGGGTCCACCGTTAGTTTTAAACTGCTTAATTTAGCCAACAAGCTTGCGCGCTGAGCAGCTAAAATCTCGGGCAATAGAGCACTTACTTTTTTTAGCTCTTCGCTAATACCCTGCATGCGTTGCTCTATAAACACACCCAACGCTTGCCCTTCACGTTGGCGTGTGGCAATTAAATCATCTAAGCCAGCAGTAAACACACTAAGCGCTAGCTCTTTCACGGGTGCCATATCAAGGCTGGGCTGGCTCAGTACACCCGGCCACTTTAGTATCTCTAACGCATCTAAAGCATTTCCCGGCCCAATTAACGCATGCACCTGATCACTGGCCTGGTTTATTTGGTGAACCAGCTCTTCATTAATATTTAAGCTTTGCTCTGTTAAGGCAGGAGTAAACTTTAAGCTGCATTCCACCTTACCGCGGGTTAATTTTTTAGCCAGTACTTCCCTTAAGTTGCTCTCAATGGCTCTTAAGGAATCAGGCAGGCGAAAGTGCAGCTCAAGGTAGCGAGAATTAACCGAGCGAATTTCCCAGCTAAAGCTGCCAAGCTTAGTCTGCTGATCGCTGCGGGCGAACGCCGTCATGCTTAAAATCATCTATTGGTCCATTTACAATCTAGGAGTATTTTACCCGTGCTTTGTCCATGGTTCTATAAAGACTTGGCATTGATTCACGACTTTAAATTTAACCACGCCCTAATCCATGACTTTACAGCAACACCGTAACCTAGCTACTTTTAAAGATAGTCACTTTTCCAGTGGCTTTCCCCTTGGCGCAGCCCGCCAGAACGCTATAATGGCGGCCATTGACAAATTAACAAACAGATTTAAGGTATTGACACTATGAGACCAAGCGGCCGCGCGCTAGACCAGCTTAGAGACCTTAAGATCACACGTAATTTCACGGCCCATGCTGAAGGATCTGTATTGGTCGAATTTGGCGATACTAAGGTCATTTGTACGGCTACTGTTGAAACCCGTGTACCTTCATTTTTACGTGGCAAAGGCCAAGGTTGGATAAACGCTGAATACGGCATGCTGCCGCGCAGCACCCATTCGCGCATGATGCGAGAAGCCGCTAAAGGCAAGCAAACTGGTCGTACCGTAGAAATTAGTCGTTTAATTGGCCGCTCATTGCGTGCCGCTGTTGACCTAAAAGCATTAGGCGAAAACGCCATCACTATCGACTGTGATGTTATTCAAGCCGACGGTGGAACACGTACCGCATCTATCACCGGTGCGTGTGTTGCCTTAGTAGACGCGTTTAATCATATGATCGAAAAAGGCACACTGAAAAAAAGCCCACTTAAATACATGGTAGGTGCGATTTCGGTTGGCGTTTATAACGGTGAGGCTGTGCTAGATCTAGATTACGCCGAGGACAGTAATGCTGAAACCGACCTTAATGTTATTATGGCCGACAACGGTGGGTTCATTGAGATCCAAGGGACAGCCGAAGGTGAGCCATTCCAGCCAGAAGAACTTGCAGCAATGTTAGCGTTGGCAAAAAAAGGCATCAGCGAAATAAATGAATTACAATTAAGCGTATTGGCTTAATTCACAGTAAGCAGCTAATTCACGTCACTATTTTTTAGGTTAAGGAATTACACATGGGATCAACCGCGGCGCAAGTGGGCCTACTACTGGTAAATGCAGTGGCCGGCTTCTTTTTGTTTATTATTGTTTTGCGGTTTTTATTGCAAGCGGTGAAGGCTGATTTTTACAATCCTATCAGCCAGTTTATTCTTAAAGCCACCAATCCATTATTGATTCCAGTACGCAAAATAATTCCAGGCTTCGGCGGGTTTGATATTGCGGCGCTAGTGGTACTAGTGGGCGTTGAACTGGTAGCCATAATCCTGTCACTTATAATGACCGGATATTCCCCTTTACCGGTACCCAATATTGCCATATGGGCCATTCTTGGCGGTGTGGGTTTATTCCTAAAATTATATTTTTGGGGCATATTAATTATGATTGTTAGCAGTTGGTTGGCGCCTCAAAGCCAAAACCCAGCTCTGGTATTGATTCGACAAATTGTCGACCCGGTGATGAAGCCTATTCGTAACATGTTGCCCGACATGGGTGGCATAGACTTAAGCCCCATTGTTGTATTTCTTGCCATTCAGGTGTTAGAAGTCATCTTAATTGGCATGGCTCGCAGCTCTGGCGCACCCGGCTTTATTATTGGGCTTTAACCCCTACCTATTAATGTAACGGCACCCTTACATGAGTGCCGTTTCTTTATCCTTTATTCAAAAGGGCTTCACTTGATGCCGCAAAACATTCCTGCTGACTCTGTTGGTGTCATTACGCCACAGGTAGCTACTTTTGATGAGCCCTTAAAGCTTCGCAGCGGTAAAACCCTGCAAAGCTACCAGTTAACGTATGAAAGTTACGGCACGCTTAACATCGACAAAAGCAATGCTATTTTAATTTGCCATGCCTTAAGCGGTGATCATCACGCGGCCGGTTTTCATAGTTTAGAAGACAAAAAGCCTGGCTGGTGGGATGCCTGCATTGGTCCCGGTAAAGTGATCGACACCAATAAGTTTTTTGTATTGTGCTTGAACAACCTAGGGGGCTGTGGCGGCAGTACCGGCCCCACAACCATAAACCCCGATACACAAAAACCATTTGGCAGTGACTTCCCTATGGTGCGTGTGCGCGATTGGGTAGAAAGTCAGGCACGCCTTGCTGACCGCTTAGGCATAGATAAATTTGCGGCGGTAATCGGTGGCAGCTTGGGCGGCATGCAAGCCATGCGCTGGGCCATTCAATACCCAGACCGTTTACATTTCTGTGCCGTTATTGCTTCGGCCCCTAAATTGTCTGCGCAAAATATTGCCTTTAACGAAGTGGCCCGTAACGCCATTATTAAAGACCCCAATTTTCACGATGGTCACTTTATTGAAAAAGGCGTGATCCCCAAAACAGGTTTAATGCAGGCCCGTATGCTGGCTCATTTAACCTACCTAAGTGATGACGGACTCGGGGAGAAATTTGGGCGCACTATGCAAAATGATGAAGTGAATTATAGCTACTCACCCGAATTTCAAATAGAAAGTTATTTGCATTATCAGGGGGAAAAGTTCAGCAATAGCTTTGATGCCAATACCTACTTGTTAATGACCAAGGCACTGGATTATTTTGACCCGGCTCAATACACAGACCATGATTTAACAAAATGTTTAAGCGTGGCCAAGTGTAAGTTCTTTGTGGTGAGCTTTACCACCGACTGGCGCTTTAGCCCAGAACGCAGTGAAGAGATTGTTGATGCTCTGATAGCCGCCAATAAAGATGTTTGTTACGCACGTATAGAATCCGAAAAAGGCCATGATGCCTTTTTAATTCCTATTCCAAGATACATTAAGCTCTTTGGTGCTTATATGGATCGCGTAAGACTGGAGTTAAATTTATGAGCTTACGTAGCGATTTAAATATTATTCAAAACTGGGTTGCGCCTTTAAGCCAAGTACTGGATTTGGGCTGTGGTCAGGGTGAGTTGCTGTCTTTTCTGAAAGAAAATAAAGACTGCAAAACCTACGGTTTAGAAATTAATGAAGACAGCATAGTAAGCTGTGTAGAAAAGGGCATTAACGTCATAGAGCATGACTTAAATGACGGCCTTAAACACTTTAATGATGCTAGTTTTGATACTGTTATTATGACGCAAGCACTACAAGCCGTAGATCGCCCCGATGTGTTATTAGATGACATGTTACGGGTAGGAAAAGAAGCCATTATTACTTTCCCAAATTTTGGTTACTGGCGCACCCGTTTTTTCCTAATGTACAACGGCCGCATGCCTATGTCGAAGACACTGCCTTATAACTGGTTCGACACACCCAATATTCATATGTGTACCTTTCATGATTTTGAAAAACTGTGCCGCACAAAAAACCTCACCATTTTAGAGCGCACGGTGGTGGACAACCATCACCAAGAATCGTTAGCGATTCGATTATGGCCTAACCTGTTAGGTGAAATTGCCATTTACCGTGTCACTCGATAAAAAATTAAAGGAATTATTATGCGTTTTTCTATCGCTTTAGTGTTAACCCTGCTGGCCTCATTTGCCAATAGTGAACAAAAAAAAGTATTTGGTGATTATGAGGTTCATTACATAGCCTTTACCAGCTCTGAGTTAGACCGTGATGTGGCCAAGGCCTATAACATCCCTAGAAGCGGATCGTTAGGTTATATGTCTATCAGCGTTTTAAAAACCGGTGTAAGTGAGCTGCCGGTTGCTTGGAATGCAAAGCTCGAGGGCACTATGAGTAACTTACTGGGCCAAACACGCGACCTTACCTTTACGCGCATACAAGAAACCGGTGCCTTATATTTTCATAGTACCTTTGATTTTTATGACCGCGACATGTATCGCTTTCATATAAAAGTGACACCCGAAGGCCAAAAGCGTGAGTTTGATTTAAAATTTAACCAAAAATTTTATCAAGGCGAATAACATGACAGGAATAAAAAAAGAGCCTAATAAAGAATCAAATAAAGAGCCTGATATAGAGCGCGCCAAAGTAGTATTGGCCAGCGGCAACAAAGGCAAATTGCTTGAGCTGCAAAATGCCTTAGACAACTTTAACGTGTCTCTTGTACCACAAACTCAGTTTGGCGTAGAAAGCGCTGAAGAAACCGGTTTAACCTTTGTTGAAAATGCCATCCTTAAGGCGCGTCATGCCAGTAAAGTAACCGGACTGCCCGCGTTAAGTGATGACAGCGGCCTAGAAGTAGATGCCTTATTTGGCGCCCCCGGAATTTACAGCGCACGCTTTGCAGGTATTGATGCTACTGACGAGCAAAACAATTTAAAGCTGTTAGAAAAACTTGACGGCATTAGTGACGACAAACGCACAGCACGCTTTCATTGTATTTTGGTATACGTGCGTCATTGGCAAGATCCCACCCCTATTATTTGCCAAGGCAGCTGGGAAGGACAAATTAAAAGCACGTTAGAAGGTAGCGGTGGTTTTGGTTATGATCCTTTGTTTTTTGTGGCCCAGTTTAATAAAACGGCAGCGCAATTAACCAAAGAAGAAAAAAACATCATTAGCCATCGTGGCCAAGCCATTAAACAGCTTCACAGTAAATTTAGGCTTTAGAGCGCTTTACCATGCCCCTCACTCTTCCTCCGCTGTCGCTTTACATTCATATTCCCTGGTGTGTGCGTAAATGCCCCTACTGTGACTTTAACAGCCACCAGGCTGATGAGTTTTTGCCTGAAAAAGAATACATCACGGCTTTATTGGCGGATTTACAAAGAGATTTACACTGGGTACAAGGGCGTGAAATTCACAGTATTTTCATCGGTGGTGGCACGCCTTCTATGCTCAGTGTAAAGGCGTTTGATGATTTATTTACTGGTTTAAAACAACACCTTACGTTTACTCACGATATTGAAATTACTATGGAAGCTAATCCAGGTACTTTTGAAGCGGTTAAGTTTGCAGGCTACCGTAAGCTGGGTATCAATCGTTTATCTATTGGCATTCAAAGTTTTCAAGACCACCAACTTAAAGAGTTGGGCCGCATTCATAGCAGCGCGGATGCGATAGCCGCAGTTAAAATGGCCGTGGATGCCGGTTTTGATAATTTTAATTTAGACTTAATGCATGGTCTTCCAGGGCAAGATTTAGCCATGGCATTAAGTGACCTTGCCCAAGCCTTAGCATTAAAGCCAACCCATATAAGCTGGTATCAACTCACCATAGAGCCCAATACAGAATATTTTAAGTCGCCGCCTAAGTTGCCGCAGGATGAAACCTTATGGGACATTCAGGAAGCTGGCCAAAAATTATTAAGTGATCACGGCTTCAGCCAATATGAAATCTCGGCCTATTCTAAACCCGGTAAAACATCTCGCCACAATTTGAACTATTGGAAATTTGGTGATTACCTAGGCATTGGCGCAGGCGCCCACGGTAAAATCACCATCCCCGCTGACAACAAAATATTACGCAGCAACAAAACTCGCGCACCTAAAGACTACTTAAATACCAACAAGATTCAGTCTGTGAATATAACGGAGATTGAGCCTGAGGATCGTGATCTAGAGTTTTTCATGAATGCGCTTAGGTTATATGAAGGCACTGACTTTGAAATTTTTGAACAACGTACTGGGCTTTCAATTGAGCACTGCCGTCATAAACTGGAACAGGCTATCACTGCGGGTTTAATTGAGCCGGGTAATCAGATTAAAACCACTCCTAAAGGGC
>JAPYOO010000167.1 GCA_029938135.1 Bermanella sp.
TTTGGCCAAATTTAAGCTGAATTATGTGTAAGCAATATAATTAATGGTAATAATAAGCTCATTAGTTTCATGTTCACTATTTTCAACCCTACTGACATCCCCTGTCAGTAGGGCGTGTTAACCTGCCTGTATAATAAATTGAACAAGGACTGTGCTCGTGGCCGATCAAATGTTGCTGAAAGAAGGCCTTAATGCCAAGGCCATAAGCCGAATAAGTGGGGCTTTTAAAGGTGTTTATCCGGCGTTTCAGGTGCAGCGCTTTGAAAAAGACTGCCTAGATGGCCTTGATAGCTTGGAATTAAAACAACGTATCCAGCACATTATTGTTGTGTTACATCAATGCCTACCTGATGATTTTGAGCAAACAGCCGATTTACTGCTGACAATAAAAAAGGTGTGGGATTATGGTGATGCCAATGATCCTTTGCGTGGTTTTGCAGCCTGGGCCATAACGGATTATGTGGGTGAGCACGGGTTAGAGCACCCGCATAAATCATTACAAGTGCTGGAGTATTTAACGGATTTGTTTTCGTCGGAGTTTGCCATTCGGTTTTTTATTCTCCATCACTACGACATTAGCTATGAAAAACTTTTAAGCTGGGCCGGACATAAAGATGAACATATTCGCCGCCTAGCGTCGGAAGGGTGTAGGCCAAGATTACCCTGGGGTATGCGCCTACAACAATTTTGTAAGGACCCACAGCCGTTAGTGGCTATCCTAGAAAAACTAAAAAATGATAGCAGCGAATATGTTAGGCGCTCGGTGGCAAATAATTTAAATGATATTGCCAAAGATAATCCCGATTTTGTGATTAACCTTTGCCAACAATGGAGCAAGGATGCAAGCCCACACACGCAGTGGATTATTAAACATGCCACCCGCACGTTAGTAAAAAATGGGCACCCACAAGTCTTTGCTTTGTTGGGATATACCCATAAACCCAAACTAAAACTTAACAGCCTAAGTGTGAATAAACCCCAAATTAAACTAGGTGAATCCATTAGTTTTGAGGCGGCGGTACGATCTGAATCAAAACAAGATCAAACGTTGGTGATTGATTATGCGGTGCACCATGTAAAAGCCAATGGTAAAACCACGGCTAAAGTTTTTAAATTAAAAACCCTAAATATTGCAGCGGGTGAAACCGTAATACTTAGTAAAACCCAAAAGTTTAAAGCCATCACCACCCGCCGATATTATGCGGGTATTCATACTTTTGAGTTGTTAGTAAATGGGGTGGGGTTGGGGTCTATTGAATTTGACTTACAGTTATAAAAAGGCACGAGTGCAGGCTCAGGATCACTCTCATATCGCACCAAATATTCATAAGCATTGCCGATACCGGTAGTGCTATCCCCTTAAGTTAATAACAAGCACTTAACCCCATTAGCCTTAAAAGAAATAGCAGTCTAGTGAGGTCGTTAAGGGTTGGATCAGCGATCATCAAGGCTTTTACCTGCACAAAAAACCATCACCGGTATTGATAAATTCTTCGTCTTTTAATGAGTTGTTTTGTAGGTGGCGGAATGTAACGAATGTAAAAGTACTACACATTCCCTTCATTATTAATGATAATCACCCGCATATGAGAATACATATCAAATGAAAGGTGTTTCAGTATGAAAAACAAACAACTTCTTGCA
This sequence comes from Bermanella sp., assembly GCA_029938135.1. GTDB lineage: Bacteria > Pseudomonadota > Gammaproteobacteria > Pseudomonadales > Oceanobacteraceae > Bermanella. The sequence continues at coordinate 1,645 of JAPYOO010000167.1, forward strand.
GTGGCGGTGTCTGCAGTCATGAGCACTCAGGCTACGGCGGAGCAAAAATTAACGGTTTTTAAAGATGAAGCAAAACTAGATATGGTTCAGGTGGTCGGTCAGGCTACGGGTGGTATGAACAACCTTATTACTTCCCTGCAATTAGAAAATGCACAAGTGAATGATATGACGGATATTTTTGCGTTGAATCCGCAAGTGAGTGCAGGCGGTGCAGTTGCGTTAGGTCAAAAGGTGTACGTTCGTAACGTGGGCGAAGACATGCTTAACGTGACAGTAGACGGTGCAGCTCAATCAGGTGGCGTATTTCACCACGCAGGCCGTGTTGTAATTGAACCTGAGTTATTGAAGCAAATAGAAGTTGAGGCGGGTGCCGGTAGTGCAACGGCAGGCTTGGGTGCACTGGGTGGTGCCGTACGCTTTGTAACAAAAGACCCAGAAGATCTATTGCGTGGCAACGAAACTGCGGGTGGTACGATTAAATCCACCTATTTTAGTAATGGCGAAAGCCTGAAAACCAGTGCAATGGTTTATGGTAGCGATTCAAAAGGTAAATTCAGCGGCTTAGCCAACATCGTACACGCTGACTTTAACGATCGTGAAGATGGTTCTGGCCAAAAGATAGTGGGCTCGGAATCTGAAAATTTAGTTGGATTCTTTAAAGGTGTTGTAAATATAACCGATCAACAGAAGCTTTCAGTAAGCTATGAGACCTTGAACCAAGAGGGCGACATGTTATATCGTCCTGAATGGATTCCATCAAATAAAAATCCGCTTGCAAAAACGCAAGCAAATCGTGAAACCTTTATCGCAAACTATAACGTCAATGCCAATAACGATCTTATTAATTTATCTGTGAATGCTTACCAATCTACCATTGAGCAGCTTAGAGGTGACAAAGGTGAAGTTGACGGTAGTGTTGAGACGATAGGGCTTACCATTGAAAATGTAAGTGAATTCGGCTCAAGCAAATTGATATATGGTTTAAATTATCGCGAAGATAAATCGCAACTCACTGAAAGTGGCACACCTTTTAATCCTGAAAATGGTGAGGTTTTCGGATTGTATGTTCAGGATATTATCTCCGTAACGGATCAGTTAACGGTGACAACTGGATTACGTTTTGACGATTATTCGTTGACAGATTTAGTAGGTCAAAAACTAACAAGTGATGGTCTATCTTCGAACTTAAGCGCTAACTATGTCATTACACCTGAATTTAGTGTCAGTGCTGGTTATGCAGAAGCCATGCGCGGCGCCACAGTTGCAGATGCTTATGTCGTATATGCATCCGAAGAATGGGGTGTTGGATATGTCAATGACCCTGATCTTAAAGAAGAGCGTTCTAAGAACATAGAAATTGCAGCTGAATATAATACAGGGCCAATTTCTGCATCTATCGGAGTTTACGACAGTACCATTGAAGATCCGATTGGGACTGTATATCCAGAAATTTGGGGCAAAACTAATGCAAATGGCCCTGATATTGAAACCACGGGCTATTTCTTAAAAGGTGGGTTTGAGCAAGGTGCTCTAAGTGTTACAGCTGGCTTCAACAGTGCTGAAACCGAGCAAAATGGCATACAAGTTATTCGTTACGCACATGGATCTAAAGGTACTTCGATTGGTGATACTTTAGTGGTTGACGTTAATTATCAGTTAAATTCTGCTTGGACACTGGGTTGGACCGGTCAAATGGTTAGTAGTCTAGACCCTGTGCATTATGGATTCACATGGGGCGGAGAGCTTGACGGTGAGTATGATCTTGAAAAAGAAGGTTATACCACACATGACCTTTACGCTCGCTGGTCGCCAATGATTGACGATACTCTGGTAGTCAATCTAACTGTTAAGAACGTGCTGGATGAAAACTACTTGAATCACGCAAGTCCCGAAGACTTTAGTGAGCTGTATGCCACCTCTAGTGGCCAGAATGATCCTGGCCGCGATATTCGACTAGCAGTTGCGTATAAGTTCTAATAAGCTAATTGTGTAAGCGATAAAATTCAGCTCTTACCGGTTTAAACCGGTAGGGGCTTTTAGGTTTTTAAAAAGTATTAAAAATATGAACAATAGCATTTTAATTATTGAAGACGATTATGTGGTTAACGATTTGTTAACAAAAAATCTAACCAAGCTGGGCTATGAAGTTGATACCGCCTTTGATGGAGAACAAGGTTTAAAAAAAGCCTTGCTAGGGGATTTTCAGCTTATTCTTCTGGATGTTATGATCCCCAAAATCGATGGTTTTCAGGTGTTGGCATCGTTACGTGAAAAAAAACTGACGCCTGTATTAATGCTAACCGCTAAAGGGGGGGAAGAAGATCGTATCTGCGGATTTAAAACGGGCGCCGATGACTATCTACTTAAACCATTCAGCATGGCCGAGTTAGAATTACGCATTCAAGCTATTTTACGGCGTACTCAAATACTTCAATCAACTGAATCAATAAAATATCAAGAAAACCCAAATGCCGCTGAAAACGCCAGTAAGAGTATTCAGTTTAATAAACGTCTTGGTCAGATCGTTATACGCAATCAACGGGTTGCGTTTACCCCCATTGAGTTTGATTTGCTTTTTGCATTGGTAACAGAGCAGAGTGAAGTCTTGAGTAAGGCGCATCTTTATCAAAATGTATTGCTTAGAGAGTTCAGTCGCTATGATAGAACGCTAGATATGCACATTAGCAAGATTCGCAAAAAAATAACGTCGGCCGGTATGGATGTGAACACCATTAAAACGGTTCGTGGCCAGGGTTATTGTTTTGAAGAATAAACCTATGATTCGGTTACGTTTATTTACTAAGCTGTTCCTTACACTCGCATTAGCGACCATTTTATTAATTTGGTTGGTAAAACTAGTCAGTGATTATACCGAAGTGCAATTGAGTACCATTGCCACTGAACATCAAAAGACCTTGAAAGTGTATGCGCAGCAGGCATCCCACTTTTTAAAACAAGATGATGTGACGGGTTTGAAACTTTGGGCCGGACACGTAAAAGAAAAGGAAAATACCTGGTTAGCGGTTATGAAAACCGAGCCCACTTGGTTGGTGGGGGAATATGATGAGGTGATCTTTTACGGGGAAACCGACTTTACTATCGGCCGAGACATGAAATATCCCATTCATTTGTATTACAGTCAAAATCCAGTAATGAAAGTTGCCATTCCTGATACTAAGTATAATTTATTGATTCAATTGCCTCAGCGTATGCGTCCAGGTGCTTACTGGCAGGTGTTAAATACCAGTATTCGCTTAGGTTTTCCCATTCTTTTAGTGGCGTTAATGTGCGCCGTTATATACCGCCATATAATTTCACCCATAAAAAGCATGCACAGGGCTACTCACCAGGTTAGCTTGGGGGATTTTGATGTGCGATTGGATGATACAGTTTCAAATCGCCATGACGAACTAGGGGAGTTAGCCAATAGTTTTAATACCATGACAAAACGTATTGGTGTATTGGTGGGGCGTCAACGACAGCTTATTCAAGATATATCTCACGAATTACGGACACCTATTACGCGAATTAAACTGGTATTAGATGGCGAAGATAAAAACCCTGCATTTATCCGTGTAGAGCAGGAAGTCAACGGCATGCAGCGGTTATTAGAAGATACCTTAACTCTGTCTTGGTTGAATAATGAAAATACGCAGGTGGTAAAAGAGTCTGTGGATTTAACACCGTTAATAGACAGTATATGTGAGGATGCAAACTTTGAATTCTCCCGTAAGGATATCATTCAAGATACACCTAAAAGTTGTGTCATCCATAACAGTAATCACAGGGCTATTGGACAGGCTCTTGAAAATATCATTCGCAACGCAATGAAATACACAAATATTGGGACGCCAGTGAATATCTGCGTAAAAACCCTAGATGATGACGGTCTGCCTTCAGTACGAATTGAAATCAGTGATTGTGGTAGTGGAATTAAAGGGGAATACCTAGAAGAGATATTTGAACCCTTCTTTCGTATAGATTCATCGCGGGATAAAACCACATCCGGATATGGGTTGGGGTTAGCATTGACCAAGCGCCAAATAGAGGCGGTGGGTGGTGTGATTTACGCACAACACAATAAACCGTGCGGTTTATGTTTCGTTATTACCTTGCCTAGAGGGTAGTTTTTCTAAGCTCTAATTAAAGGTAAAGAATGTAAAGTTCTTTGTTTCATTTTTCTTATGTGACTATTATCTCGAACAATTTACTCGAGAGAAATAGTCACTATGTTATCTTCAAAAGCGCGAATATTATGGATTAAATGGCATGCTTACCTTTCTTGCTTTTTTTTACCTTTTGCCCTGCTTATTACCTTAACCGGGCTGCTATATCTGTTTGACATTAAAGGTGGCGCTTCACAAGAATTTGAATACAATTCAGAAACTGAATTGACTTTCCCACTAGAGGAGAGCCTAGCTAAAAAATATATTGTTGAGTATTTTTCAAATGAAGAATTGAGCAGGCATTTACCCTTACCTGAAAATTATTTTTTGGATGGCGATGTGCAAGGGTGGTGGGATTTTCATGATGAAGTGGTGTTGATTCCACTTAAAGATAAGCGCTTAAAAATTGTAGTGGAAAAAAACAGTTTCTGGCGTCAGTTGTTGTATATCCACAAGGGTATTGCAGGCGACATATTTATTGTTTTTGGAATTTTATTTGGCATCAGTTTGTTATTTAGTTTGATTAGCGGAAGCATTGTGGCACTGGCGATGCCTAAGCTTAAACGCAATGCTGCGGTATTTATGACGGCTGGATTTATGGCTTTAGTAGCCGCCTATTTAATGAGCTAGTATGATAGGGCAAGTAATAGATGCCCTTAGGTTAAACGGTTTTGTACTATCAATATGATTGACATTAAACACCCACAGGATTTGGCGCGCCTGCGTCGCCTAGCATTGTCTGCACAAGGTTTGCTACAGGCTCAGCCCTATGGGCGGGGAATAGCTGGGGCATGTAAAGCTATTAACCACATGGGTTATGTGCAAATCGATACTATCTCGGTGGTGGAACGTGCTCACCATCATGTTCTGTATTCTAGAGTGCCTAACTTTAAACCAGCCATGTTAGATAAAATGTTGCTAGAGGGTGACATTTTTGAATATTGGTCACACGCGGCGGCTTTTTTGCCCATAGCCGATTTTCGCTTCTCACTGCCCTATAAACACGCTATTAAAGGCGGGCAAACCCATTGGTATAAAAATCCAGATCACAAACTCATGGGTGAGTTAATGGCGCGGATTCGTACTGACGGCCCACTACGATCCCGCGATATAGAGGAAAATAATAAAAAGCGTGCAGGTTGGTGGGATTTAAAGCCCGCCAAAAAAGCGCTAGAGCAGTTGTATATGCAGGGCGACTTAATGGTTAATGACCGTGTAGGCTTTCAAAAAAGCTATGATCTCACCGAGCGGGTATTGCCATCATATGTCAATACAAACATGCCCAGCATGGACGAGTTTGCCGAGCACTTGCTTAACCAGCAGTTACGTTGCCATGGTTTAGTCACGCTTAAAGGGTTAACTTATCTGCGCCGTAACGCTGAATTACGTAAAACTATAAAAACTTTAGTAAACGAAAAATTGTCGCAGGGCAGCTTGCAACAAGTACAGTTAAGCAGTGGCGAAGTATATCTGTTGGAGGCGGGGGCGTTTGAGCAATCGCTTCCCAGGCTTAACAATCGTTTAATGATTCTTTCGCCATTCGACAACAGTGTTATTCAACGTGAGCGGCTTAAAACTCTGTTTCAATACCATTATCAAATAGAGTGTTATGTGCCTGCCGCCAAACGCCAGTTTGGTTACTTTTGCCTGCCGTTACTTTACCGTGGTGAATTCATCGGCCGCATGGATTGTAAAGTCCATCGTAAAACCCGTCAGTTAGAGATTAAATGTTTGCATTTAGAAGCTGGTGATTTTGATAAAGAGTTGTTCGATTTAAAATTTGAGGGTGCATTTGTAGAGGC
>JAPYOO010000168.1 GCA_029938135.1 Bermanella sp.
TTAATTTAAGATAGTCTTGCCTCCAGAATTTCACATCCCGTTACGAGTACGCTATGTCCACCGCTTTAATAATTGCTGCTGCCAAGGTTGAAGATGGCCAGGGTCAACTTAATGATGTATTGCATTTAGAGGGCAACTTGGCTCGATTGGGTATTAAGCCGGTGCAGCTAGTGATTGAGCCCCTAAGCGCCGACTGGCATGCCCCAGAGCGTGAAAGGCACTTTCGCAGTGGTTGTGCCCCATTAGAAGCTTTAGCGGAAGCTAAGCGATTAATAGAGGCAGGAGCTCAGGCGGTGGTGATCAGTGGTGAAGATCACTTAAAAACAGGGTATGAGCGCGATGAGCGCCTTAGTAAAATGTCGGTTTATGGTCCAGATTATCCGCTAACGCAGGCATATACTGAGCTGGCTCACGCGTTCAGTGAGCGCCATGAAATTGATGGTGAGCAATTTAAGGCTTTGGCTGAAGCGTTATTTGAAAATCATAAAGTGAGTTTTCGAAATGCCTTAGCCGAAAACTTTAGCGAGGATTTATTGCCCGCTCCTCGTTGGCATCAGCCTATCACTGAGTTATTTCGGGGGGTGGATTGTGCAAACCCATTGGTGGATTTTTCGGGTCGCTTATTGATTACAAATAATAAAGTGGCTGATCTATTAACCATAGAGTCAAACAAAAGGCTGGCCATTAAAGCAGTAGGTTTAAGTCGGCTTGCAGGTGATGGCCGTGAGTACCTGCAAGAAATTGCTGGATACGAGCATCTAAAGCAGGCGTACAAACAGGCCTGCCAAGAATCCGGGATAGATTTTGCTGTCCGTTTTCGTGAAGGACAAGCATTGATGGAGGCTTATACGTGTTATCCGGTAGTGCCCATGGCCTTTTTAATTATTAGTGGTTTAGTGGATGTGTTAGATGAGTTGCCTGATTTTTTAGCGCAACACAGTATCACCATAACTGGGGGTATGAACTTAGCCCGTGGAGCGTGGAATAACCCTGCATTAAACGGTTTGATTACTATGTATCAGCGTATGTGTGAAGGTTGCGAAAGTGTGGGCTTAGTACATGGAAATGGTGGTTTAGGTTATCGTCAAGGAGTGGCCATACTAGAAGAGGTTTATTCTTGAAACTCTTTTTATAAATTAGACACACTGCAATATTAAATAGACAGCATCAATTAATGGCCGTTTTTTGATGTAGTCTATTTTCCAGTAACATTAATAAAACAATACGATCTTGTGCGCCATTGTTTATTACTTCGTGAATGTGGGTGTAATCAAAAATAATTAACTCACCTGTTTTAAAATACCTAGACTCTCCATCAATACGAATAAACGCATCGCCTCCATCCTGCAGGCATAACATAGCTGTCACAAATGGATGTTCATGGGCGTGCGGCAGTATATGCCCAGTAGGTTGTAATATAGAAAAGGCATAGGCCTTAATGGCAGGAATAGCTGAAAGCAGGGCGCTGGTGTCGGGGGCCAAGTGTTGGTTTGATTGGCATAACGTGTCACTCATAACGGTTTTGTCATCGCGCTCTACCTTCAGTGGTAAAACGTGCCACGCATTTGAATGGTTACGTGAATCATTAACTGTCACTAATTTTGTATAAGATAAATTTGCCTCGCGATAAATGCGATTAAAATTATCTAAAACCAGTGAAAGTTCAGGGTACCCTGAGGCTGATTGAAAAGCGCTGGCGGTCATAGCGAACTCCGTTCAGTCCCAGGGTAAAATCGTTAGGCAGATATTTTGGTTTGTAAGCCGTCCCAAACCGCATAACCACCGGGAACTTCACCTTCACAGACTACATGAGTGATGCCGTAAATGAGCACACCTGCCAAGTATTGTCCTGCCGTACCCACCACCAATTCGGGCTTGGCTTTGCAGGCGGTAACCACAAGGAAAGCGATAATGGTTTCCATCTCGGACTTATGGCCCACGGCCGAACTCACACCCGGAATAAGGTATACCGGTTCAACAACCACAAACGCCAGTGCTTTTGCGGCGGTATTTAAGGCGGCGGTATCGGCAAACCCGGTTAATCCAAGGGCGGCTAAAGACGCCAGTGAGACTTCTTCTTCACCGTCGGCGGCCAGTGCCACAAAGGCGGCTGAAAGCGCCGAACCCAGTGCAATATCACAGGCATAAGAGGTAATGTAGCTGCCTAAATCCACTAGGCCATCGCCAACCGCTTCAGCTCCGTCTTCAATGCCGCCTGCCACGACTTCGGCACCACTTAGAAAGCTGTCCCCAATAACAATCCCGCCAGCTTCTACGGCATTACCGATGGCTTTAGCCTCTTTTGAGGTGGCTTTCCAAGCGGATGTGGCTGCGCTGGTAAAGCTGCTGGAAATAACGGTGGCAGCATCACTCACGCCACCCGCTACCGTATTGGCCGCATCGCTTACCCCGTCAGCCACATCTTCTGCAACATCCGTTACGGCTCCGCCGACCGTTTCTACCGCGTTACCCACATCTTTTACAACACTATTAAACCAGCCCATAATTTTTCCCTGTGAATATGCCTGTTGTTTGTCTAATTAAACCTAATGTTCAGTATTTATTGCTGTCATTAAAGTTTCTGAGCGTTTTTTAAATTTTTAATAAGCAATAAATAATATTGCTACAGGCTTAGATATAGCAGTTCATGGAAGGGTGTAAACTGTTAGTCCAATATGACGGTATATTTCAGTCTAAGGGGTCAGACTAAGAAGGCTAAGGGTTTTGAATATAAAGGCTTATGAATGGTGCATGAAATAGTATTACTCAATATCTAGGTTGTCTAGACGCCTATTTGTTGTTGAGCTAGCCTTAATGCATGTATCGATACACTCTAATATACATTGCGATGCTATTAACTGCCTCAAATGTGCAGGGATTTGAAATAAGCGTCGCTTACCAAAATATTGCTCCTAAATATATTATGAGTGACACTGGGGTGGCTGGTGGCGTTTGTGTGGAGATATTGTCGGCTCTTGAAGTGGTCAATCCAGAGATACACTTTTCGGAGCCTAAATTTTTTACTCCTATAAAGAGAATTATGCATGGCTTACAAGAAGGCTCATTAATGGCTTTTTGTGGTGCCGCGTTTGGCAAAGAAAGAGCTAAAAAAATCCTATATTCAGATACCCCATTATATTCTGTTAGTACTTTGTTAGCGGTATCTAAAAAAAATACTAGGGTCTATTCATCTATAGGCGACTTAAAATCTGACCTTAATCTACGATTCAATTCTATTGCCAATACCTCTACGCATAAACGACTGGTTAAATCCGGTTTTAATATGAGCAAACATTACCTTAAAACCGTTGAGCAGGGTTTGGGTATTGCATTGTTAAATAAGGGTGATGTGTTTGCTTACCACAGCCTAGGATTAGAATTTGTAGTAGGTAAAAATGAAAAGTGGAATGGTTTAAAATTACTGCCCTTTAGTCTACGAAATTATGAGCACTGGATAGTGTTTAATAAACAAATTAGAAAGGAGCATTTAAGGGCAATTAATGCAGGTTTAAAAGAACTTCGAGACAAAAAAATATTAGAAAAAATAGTATTAAAATATCAATAGTTAGGAAGGTACTGAAATAATACTTTAATCTTCGTAGTTAACGTTGCTTTCATTCTCCTCGTATCACTCTATTCGGATGGTTTACCCTTATTATTTTTACCTGAATAGGCTTTTAGTCGCGATATTTCGTCACTCAGTTATACTGGGTTTCATTATGTCATCCCAATAAATGCGTCTAGGGCCATTCACCGCCGCCAGATCCAAACAGAGAATTTCCATGAGTGAAACTAATCAGAGTTTCAGTACAGAAGAGCTTTTGCACCGCTACCGATTTATTTTAGAGTCCATGTCAGAAGGGGTTTATGGTCTAGACGCCAATGGCAATGCTACTTTTGTTAACAATGCCGCCGAAGTCCTTACCGGCTGGGTGGCGTCAGACTTAATTGGTAAAAGTATTCACCAGTACCACCATCACAGTTTTGAAGATGGCCGCCATTATCCGCAACAAGAATGCCCCATATACCAGTGTCTAAAAGATGGCCGAACTCGCTTCAATGAAAGCGAAGTATTCTGGCGTAAAGATGGTAGTAGTTTTCCGGTGGATTACTCCGCCACTCCCATCGTTGAAAACGGTAAAATTAGTGGTGCGGTGGTGGTATTTAAAGACATACGCGAACGTAAACTGGCCCAAGAAAATCTCACTGAAGCACTGCAACAAGTGCAACGACTTAAAGAGCGTTTACAAGCTGAAAATACCTACTTACAAGAAGAGATTCAAACTGAATTCTTAGGCGAGTTAGTGGGTCAATCCGGCCCCATCAAGGAGCTAATGCAGCAAATATCCATGGTGGCTCCTACTGATGCCTGCGCGTTAATTCAAGGGGAGAACGGTACCGGTAAAGAGCTTGTGGCTCGCGCGTTACACCGCCAAAGCGCCCGCAGTGACCGGCCCATGGTGAAACTTAATTGTGGAGCCATTCCTGATGGCTTGGTAGATAGTGAATTATTTGGCCATGAAAAAGGAGCCTTCACGGGTGCCGTTAAACAGCGCATTGGACGCTTTGAACTGGCCGACGGCGGTACCTTGTTTTTAGATGAAGTCAGTGAATTATCGTTAGAAGCTCAGGTTAAATTACTCAGGGTCTTACAGGAAAAAGAGTTTGAACGGGTGGGCGGTACACAAACTATAGCAGTGGATGTGCGTGTCATAGCCGCCTGTAATATCGACCTACAGCAATGTGTGGCACAAGGGCGTTTTCGCATGGATTTATACTACCGCTTAAAAGTATTCCCGCTGAATGTGGCCCCCCTTAGAGAGCGCAAATCGGATATCCCATTACTGGCGAATTTATTTGCACAGCAGGCCTGTAGGCGCATGGGTAAATCCTTTAACGGTATCACCAGCCAATCTTTAAAACGGCTAAGCGAATACAGCTGGCCTGGTAATGTACGTGAATTACAAAACCGCGTCGAACACGCTGCTATCCTGCACGACGGTGGCATGTTGCACATTACATCGGTTGATGGCCAAGCTATGCCCGCTGCCATGCCATCCAAACCATTAACCCTACAAGATGCAGAGCGTCAGCATATTCAGGTCGCCGTTGACTACTGTCAGGGCGTCATCGCAGGAGAGCAGGGTGCCGCACATCTATTGGGGGTGCCCCCCAGCACGCTTCGATCACGCATGAAAAAACTGGCCATTATTTAATTTCCTGCTAAGGCTTAAACGAAATATCGTCTTGACGCGATATTTCGTCACGATATATCAACTCATGGCATTCAAAAACCAATAAAAACCTTATAATTCAACAGCTTATGACATGGCATGGTGCCTGCAATAGACACAAAGAGATAAAGCAGTCACTGAGTAGTAGAATTCCAATGAGCAACCTTATCCCCTTAATTGAAGTGGACGCCACGCGCTCCAACCCCTCCATACGACTTGCAAAGGGTATGTACCAAGAATGGCGCCGCATCATTGCTGGTTCGATGATTGCCGTGTTTATACTGGCTCCATGGCTTGAGCTCAATGGGGCTCCATTATTGTGGATGGACCTACAAAATCGAGAGCTTCACCTAGTGGGATTGACCCTATGGCCAGATGACTTATTAATCTTAATTTGGGTCGCCATGGCTGCAGCCTTTGCATTGTTTACTGTGGCTACTATCTCGGGGCGATTATGGTGTGGCTTTGCTTGTCCTCAATCTGTTTGGAGCATGCTGTTTGTCTGGGTAGAAGAAAAAACCCAAGGCAGCCGTCACAAACGTTTAAAAGAACAAAACCTGCCCATCCTTAAGCGCCGTTTAATTCCGTTGCTCACTAAGCACTTTTTGTGGGGAATGATTGCCTTTGCAACTGCTTTTACCTTTGTTGCCTTTTTTGAAACTGGTGCCAGCCTTGGCATGGCCATAGTTAACTTTCAACTAGATAGCGAGTTGATTTTTTGGTTGGGATTTTTTGCGGTACTCACTTATATCAATGCAGGCTGGTTACGTGAGCAAGTGTGCAACCACATGTGCCCCTACGCTCGGTTTCAATCTGTCATGCTAGATGAAAAAAGTTTAAAGGTGACTTACAACGAAGAGCGGGGCGAACCTAAAAAAGGCAGCGGTGACTGTATTGATTGTGAGTTATGTGTGCAAGTGTGTCCGGTGGGTATTGATATTCGCCAAGGTTTGCAATATGCCTGTATAGATTGCGGTGCGTGCATAGATGCTTGTGATGATATTATGAAAAAAATTAATAAACCCACTGGACTCATTAATTTTTCATACCCGGGTTTTTCAAAAAACAACTTAAAAGATTTATTGATTGCTCGCGGAAAACTATGGGGATACGCCGTATGCACTTTATTGGCAGGCGGTGCATTATTATTGCAGTTAAGTTTCCTTGAAACTTTAGATGTTCACTTATCCCGTGATCGTGGCCAGTTGTATTTTTATAATAGCCAAGGGCAACTGTCTAATGGCTATACGCTTAAAATACACAATAAAACCAATCAAACTAAGCAATACAGTATTAACTCCATAACACATGGTTTAAGCCTTGAAGAGCCGTTAAGCATAGCGCTCAAAGCAGGGGACGATCGCACCGTAGCTTTTAAGGTTCAATGCAGTGTCCCTTGTGAATTGGCCGGCACTTACAACTTAGAAATTAAAACAGAAAGTCACGATAAACTAGATCGTAAAACTCTCATCAGTCGCTTTTTTGCCCCACGGTAGTTGAGGAATTATAACTATGAAAACTTATTCTCAGCTTGAAAAAGTAAAAAATATAGGAGGTCACGCTATGCGGCCTACTAAAAAACCAAGGGACTTCGTCTTAAACGATGAACTTTGGCTCGCCGATAATAACTGGCTAAGCTATTTTCCCGGAAATACGGTTTGGGTATTCGTGGATGAGTATCACGCCACTCTACCGGGTGATGAAAGCTATAGCCGTATTATCGTCAGTGATGGTAATAGCAAGGGTTGGATATTCAGCCGGCCCGTATTTCAAAAAAATACTGTAGAGAGTGTTTTACAGAGCATTGAAATACCAATTTCACAAATTCAATTGTCTTATTTGGGTTTTAAGCCTTGGATTGAACACGAATATTTGTAGAGGTCTCCAGGCTGACGGGTAAGTCACTTAAATTAAACGGCGCCTTTTTAGCCGTGGGCCTATTTTTGTAATCATGTTTTATCCAACAGCGGTAACGTTGCATTGATAGGGCTGAGTGTGTAGCTGGGTGGTAGGTCCGATGCTTCTGCAATTGAACAGCCTTGTTCAAACTTTTGTTTATCTTGTTCTGTCAGGGATTTGTTTAACCAGCGTGGACCAATTTTTCCGCTTAATTCATCTATTATTTTCACCATGATAGTGAGCGTGTTTTCATGGAAGAATACTCGGTCCAAGCGGCCCACTTGGGCGCTAAAATAATCAATGGGCGGGGCTAGGGCAGTGGCATAATTGATGGTGCTAGAGCCTCCGGAGGTGATGCTTCTTAATAACAAAGATAAATCAGAATTAACAAAGGCACTTTTTCCAGGTATAGCGCCCATTTCAACCATTTGGGTAAATGTGCCTTTAATGGGTTAATGGGTTAATGGGTTAATGGGTT
>JAPYOO010000169.1 GCA_029938135.1 Bermanella sp.
TCCATACCTCAGACTGGCATCTTGGCCAGTATTTTATGGGTAAAAGTCGGCAGGCCGAGCACAAACAATTTTTGTCTTGGCTAATCGCTACCGCGGTATCAAAAAAAGTGCATGCCATCATTGTGGCCGGTGATATTTTTGATACGGGCTCGCCACCTAGTTATGCGCGCCAGCTATACAATCAATTTATAGTGCAGCTACAGCCAACCGGCATTCACTTAATTATTCTGGGCGGTAACCACGACTCTGTAGCCACCCTTGGCGAATCTAAAGCCTTGTTAGCCTGCCTTAATACACATGTTATTCCAGGTGTATTAGATGATGTTAAAACCCAAGTTATAACACTCACCAATGCCAACGCCGAACCTCAAGCCATTGTGTGTGCCATACCGTTTCTACGCCCACGCGATATATTAAAAAGCATCGCCGGACAAAGCGGCAGCGAAAAACAGCAAAGCCTGCAACAAGCCATTAGTGATCACTACCAAAGCATCTACCTGTTAGCGAAAGAAGAACAAAACCGGGTGTTCAAAGAATCAAATAAACAAGTGCCCATCATCGCCACTGGCCATTTAACAACGGTAGGGGCTAAAACCTCAGAATCGGTACGTGACATCTATATCGGGTCGCTTGATGCGTTCCCGTCATCGGCGTTTCCACCAGCCGACTACATCGCCTTAGGGCATATTCATCGCACCCAAAAAATTGGTAACTGCGAACATATTCGCTACTGTGGATCGCCCATACCGCTTAGCTTTGATGAGCTAAGCAATGACAAAATTATATTAATTGCCGAATTTCACAAGGGTGCATTAACGCAGGTTTCCCCAGAGCAGATTCCTCGTTTTCAGCCTATGCACCTAATAAAAGGCGATTTAAAATCAATCCAGAGTGAAATCAAAACCCTAGCCACCCAATATGACGCCACACTTCCCGCATGGTTAGACATAGAAGTAAGCACACAAGACTACTTAAATGACCTGCTGCAGCGTATTCAGCTAATGGTAGAAGCGCTACCGCTTGAAGTGTTATTGCTAAGGCGCGAGCGCAAACAACGGCTACAAAGTTTAGAGGCGGACGCTAAAGTCACGTTACAAGAACTAACGCCACAAGATGTGTTTGCCAGAAGGCTTGAACTTGAAGACTGGAGCGATGAAGAACAGCAAGGTAAAAAACTGCGAGTCACCCAAGCATTTGATGACGTTTTAAATAGCTTATTAGAAGAGGCTGAATAATGAAGATTATAAGCCTGCGTTTTAAAAACATAAATTCATTGAAGGGCGAGTGGAAAATTGATTTTTCACAAGAGCCTTTTGTTAGCAGTGGCCTATTTGCCATTACCGGCGCCACCGGAGCAGGCAAAACCACCTTATTAGATGCTATATGCCTAGCCTTGTATCATCGAACCCCGCGTTTAAACGAGCCTTCACCCGCCGATAAAGTCATGACCCGCCATACAGGTGAATGTTTAGCCGAGGTAGAGTTTGAGGTTAAGCAAAAGCGTTACCGTGCATTTTGGGAAGTAAGGCGTGCAAGAGGCGCTGCTGAAGGAAAATTACAGCCAGCAAAAGTCGAATTAGCCGAAGTGGCTAATATTAATGGTGATGATGGCGATAAAATAATCGCAGATAAGATAAAAGATAAAGACACCCTAATAGCCAGTATTACCGGTTTAGACTTTTCTCGATTCACAAAATCCATGTTATTGGCCCAAGGTGGCTTTGCTGCATTTTTAAATGCAGAGGCAGGTAAACGGGCCGAGCTATTAGAGCAAATAACAGGCACCGAGATATACGGCAAAATATCAGAAAAGGTATTCAACCGCTTCCGAGAAGAAGAAGCGACCTTAACGCGGTTACGCGATCGCAGCCAAAATGTTGATGTATTGGATCAAAAGGCGATTGATCAGCAAAAAGGCAAAAAGACGCAATTAGAAACCAGCATTAAAAGCACACAAAAAGAGTTGGCCAGTCATCAGCAAGCCATTACCGACCTAAAAAGTCATGAAGCAGCCAAGCAACAGCTAACGTCAACGCAAACAGATACAGCGCAGGCCGAACAAGCACTTAAAGACAACGCACCTGCATTACAAAAGTTGGCCAACAGTGAACCCGCTAATAAGTTACGCCCGTTGTTCATTAGCGCGCAGCAAGCAGCGCAGACGTTAACGGAGCTTGTTAAGGCTGCGGAAGCACTCAATACATCCAATAAGCTCAATACTGAACAAATAGCCCAGTTCACGCCCAAGCAGGTAACAGCGCAAGCCGCATTTGATGCGCTAACCATAGAAAGCAAAACGGTAAACAGCTTAATTACTGAACAAATAATTCCGTTAGATGAAAAACTTAAAGGCCTTAATGCACAACTTGTAAGTAGCCGCACTGAAGATGCACAAATAAAGCAGCAGCTAAGTGTTTTGCAGCAAGAGAATGAAGACCTTAATAAGAGTATTCAGCAAGGCATCACTGAAAAGGCCACGTTAGATAATTACCTGCGTGATAATGCACACCATGAAAACCTGCAATCAACACTGCCCCTATGGCAATCAAAGTTTGAAGACCGCGCAAACAAAAAACAACAAATAGGCGAGCTTAAAAAGTCGCTACAGCAAACTCAAGCCGAAATTAAAGCATTACAAGCCACCCAGGCGCAGCAGCAACAACAAGCTTTAGCAGAAGAAGCCAAGTTGCTTGAGTGCAAGGCAGCACAAGCCAATAGCCAAAATACCCTAAACAGCATATTAAATGGTGAAAGCGTAGACACAGTACAGGCCGCCTTTTATCAGCATTCAAATTTACAGTCAGCCTTAACCGAATGCACACACCTATTTGAAGGCTATCAGGCAAACGCCAATAACCTGAACCTACAGCAACAACAGCTACAACAATTAGAAACCGATAAAACAGCGGCAACCCGACTTGTTGAGCAGTTGCGAGCCGACTACTCACAACAAAAAAAGCTGATTGAACAGATTGAAAAATCCGTAAAGCTAGAGCAACAAATTGTTAGCCTTAAAAGCTATAGGGACAATCTGCAACCAGAAGAGGCTTGCCCATTATGTGGTGCAACCGATCACCCAGCCATAGCGGCTTATCAGGCAACGAATAGCACGGGCAGTGAAAATCAGCTTCAGTCTGAAAAACAGCAATTAGCCGCCCTGGAAGAAAAAGGCTCGCAGGCTAAAGCAAGGCTGGTTCAACTTGAAACACAGTGCACCGCAATACAAACCAGTAACACCGCATTAACCAATACCCTGCAACAACAAGTAACAGGGTGGGGCATCACATCACAGCCGTTTAACTGGAATGTGGCCATAGAGCGTGATGCCAGTGATATACCGGCTTTATTTCAGCAAGCCCATGCACAAAGGCAAAGCGCGACTGATAAGCATCAGGCGGTTGAAAAAGCCCATAAAGCCCTAACGCACGCCAGCGATTCAACGTTAAAGCAGGCGCAAGTTCTGCAAGGCCTGCGTAATAATGAAAGCATACACACAGAAAAAACAACACAGTGCTTAAAACAAGAAGCCCACTATTTACAGCAATTACAAACGTCAGAACAAGACTTTAAAGATGCAGAAGATCGGTTGGTAAAACAATTGCAGCAGCATGGGCAGCTACGCAATAATGGGCAGATTGATGCACAGCTACCAAGCCTGCAAGATCAAAACCAATGGTTAGAAGCCAGGCTAACCGAAAGCCAGCGCTATCAAGAAAAAATGGCCGAACAAACCAAACTGGCTAAGGCTATTCAACAAAATACAAACCAACATGAAAACACCACACAACAACTTGCCGATAAACAGGCACAGGCAGACAAACTAGGCAATCAACTTAGCCAGCTAGAAAGCAGCATTAAACAAGCCAGTGAGTCGCGTTATAG
Source organism: Bermanella sp. (assembly GCA_029938135.1). Taxonomy (GTDB): domain Bacteria; phylum Pseudomonadota; class Gammaproteobacteria; order Pseudomonadales; family Oceanobacteraceae; genus Bermanella. Next base: position 3,883 of record JAPYOO010000169.1, read on the forward strand.
CTTATTTGAAAACAAAGACTGCCTTGCAGAGCGTAATCGCTTATCTGATCTTGTGTTGCATCATGAACAAACCTTAAAGAAACTGGAGCAAACGGGGCAAGCGCTGAATACCGCTGCACATACACTACAGGCGCAGCTAACCGATAATGGCTTAGCACAAAGCACGCAGCGAGCTAAACAAAATGAAGCGCAATCACAGTGGAATACAGCCATGCTAGATAGCCCATTTGATAATGAGCAAAGCTTTAGTGACGCCTTATTAGATGATGACCAGCAACAGGAATTAGCGGCACTAAAACAAACGCTAGATGCGCAGCTGGTTAAATGTAATGCATTGCAGCAACAGGCAGCGCAGGCGTTTACGGCCGTTAATAAACTTGAACTAAGTGATAAAAGCCAAGACCAGCTAACACAGCTTATTGACGTGGCTGAAAACCAAACTAGCACAGCAAACAAACAACTGGGCGAGATAGAGCAGCGTCTTAAAGCCGATACAGATAAACGTGAACAGCAAAAAAGCCTGTTATTAGAGATAGAAACCCAGCAACAACAGTACGATGACTGGAACTACCTTAAAAGCCTGATTGGCTCTTCCGATGGTAAAAAATTCCGGGTGTTTGCACAGGGCCTCACGTTAGATCACCTGATACATCTAGCGAATATGCAGTTAGTACACCTACATAGCCGTTATCAGCTAGACCGTAAAAAAGGTGAAGCATTAGAGATAGAAGTGATAGATACCTGGCAGGCCGATGCTGTTAGAGACACCAAAACATTGTCGGGTGGCGAGAGCTTCTTGGTTAGCTTGGCCTTGGCATTAGCCCTATCTGATTTAGTGAGTCATAAAACTAAGATAGATAGCCTGTTTTTAGATGAAGGCTTTGGCACGTTGGACAGAGAAACGCTGGATATTGCCCTGGATGCGTTAGATAACTTGAATGCCACAGGCAAGATGATTGGTGTGATAAGTCATGTAGAGGCGTTAAAAGAGCGTATACCGGTGCAGATTGAGATTAAGAAAATGAGTGGGTTGGGGGTGAGTAAGTTGGATAAACAATTTAGTGTGTAGGAATAGTCAGTAGCGAATGTGAAAAGATGAATGCGCCATTGAATTAGTGTTTTAAAAAAGTAGTTTAATGCCATGGGTTAGATAACCCATATCGCCAATATTTTTAGAGTATTAAAATTACTAGAGGCTAAGGGTGTAAATTAAACTCATAGTGTAATGAGTTTAGGTCTTCCATTTTTCTAAGTGCAGAACACAAGACCTGCTCCAGTTTTTGCCAAAGGGCACAAGGCAAGACCTGACCCCAAGGCCCTGTAAGCGCATAACAAGTTGCGAAAAAGGGCGTAAAACGCTTGGCTTGCGCTCCTTCGTCACGAATTTTGGCCAAGCATTTTTCGTCTCTTAGAAAGGCGTTATAGCAATAATAAGGGAAAATAATGAGCAAGAAACTAGAAGAAGTATTTGGTGTCAGCAGAAAGCGCGTCTCGTCATACCTTAAAAGACCAGCAGTCGACGAAAAGTTTATAGACGCGCTGCGTACTGATAAGCAAATTATTGTCTATGGTGCATCAAAACAAGGTAAAACAGCTTTGGTATCTAGGTATTTGCCCCATGAAGATAATATCGTTATTAGCTTATCCCCTCGTTCGGGAATTCAAGATATTTATAAGTATATACTCAGCGAAGCTGGCGTCGTTCTAGCTACTTCTTTTTCCGAAGGAACTGGAGTTGAAGGTAAAATAAAATCTAAAGCTAAAATCGAAACTACAATTGCAATGCTTGGAAAAGCTGGTACGGAGATCCAGGGAGAAATTGGGAGTAATAGATCTACTACTACAAACTATGAAGAAATTGAATTCAACCTGAATCTACCAAATGATGTTGCTTCACTATTACGGAAGGTAAATTCCAAGAAATATATAATACTGGAGAACTTTCATTATCTAGATGACGATATTCAACAGAAACTTGCGTTCGATCTCAGAACATTTCAAGATCTAAATGTAAAATTCGTTATTCTAGGGGTTTGGAAAGAAGCGAATAGGCTCACCCAGTTCAATGGTGAGTTGCAGGACAGAGTTATTGAGATTCCCGTTGAACCATGGGATCCATCAGATTTCAAAAAAATTGCTTCTTTAGGTGGGAAAGATTTAAACATACAGATTGGTTTGAGTGTTCTTGATAATGCTATTAAGTCTTCATTTAGTAGTGTTGGCGTATTTCAAGAGCTAATGAAGCTTACTTGTAAAGAGGCGGGTGTTCATGTTGCACATGTCGGGAACACACGAATACTTCATGACATGGATCATCTTAAAAAAGCAATCGAAGAAAAAACAAAGGAATACTCCGGCAGGCATCTAAGAAATTTGGAGTCAATAGCATCGGGAAATCCTCCGCAGTTAAGCAAGGGGGATCCAATGCCATTTTTTCTCAGCTACTATATTGTCGATGCAATATTGGAGCTAGGGTATGACAAAGTAGTAAATGGCGTCTCCAAAGAAGCTCTTATGGGGTGCATCCTGCCAAATCATCATAGGCGTGAAGACCTCAAGGGCTCGCATCTCACAGGCGCACTTAAAAAACTTTCTGATCTCCAAAATAGAAAAAGTATACACCCACCAGTGTTGGCTTATGACAGCGTAACAAGACAGCTTAAAATAATAGATTCGACCTTCTATTTCTTTTTGCAAAATTATGATCTTAGCGAGGCTAGAGAAGAGATTATAAGTCCATTGGAAAATCTAGTGGTATAGCTATAACAAACGCCTGCTTGCAGCGCGGAGGGTCACCCATTAGGTTTTCTCCGTCAAGAGCCCGTTTAAATTTCTCCCGAACACCGGGTGCGACTGTTTATTGAGTTAATAATATGTACGCACCCGTTACTTCAATGAAGGGCCGAGGGTCATCCTACTATATTAAAATGTTATGTAACGGAGATAAAATGAAGTACCGCATTAAAATTAGGCAATTAACTGACAAAGATTTAGGGGGAGACTGCCAATTTCCCAATACAGCCACTGAAAATTATATTAATCATGTGGATTCCATTTTGGACTGCTTAAAGGAAATTGAAACAGTGGATACTGTAAATGAAATTATTGGCACTATTATTATTGAGTCTCAGCTCAGTAATAGAGATGATTTTTGGAACTCTATTAAATTTTTATTTGAGGAAGAGAAAGAAAATATTAAGTTTGTATCTGCTGAGCAAGTTACATAAAGAAGACGCGGGGTCACCCATTAGGTTTTCTCCGTCAAGTGAGCGTTAAAATATCTCCCAAAAAGAAAATCGAGACAGTCATAGTTAGAAAGAAGTAGTGATGACTTATCCAGAATGGTTTTGTATTTACATGCAAACGCAGCGAGCGAGGGTCAGGTCTTGCCTTTTGCCTTAAACGCACAAAACAAGACCAGACCCTCGCTCCACAAAAGCGAACGAATTGTAAAATATTTTGGTTCTAGATCAATGTTTGACCGAAATTCAGCTATTTTTGGTATTTCATATTCCAAAAAGTTATATGTGTGGTAGTGTGGGTGCACTTTATGTAGGGTGCGAGTCATCACATTAGACCTGACGCCGCTTACGCTTAAACTAAAGTTCAATAAAGGAATGTTGATTAAAAAATGTTAGTACAAGAAGATTACATTAAAAAAGCCACTACCTATGGTAATCCCCCCTAAAATTAATAGGCCCAATAAGTAGAGTTTTCTCGTATATTAA
>JAPYOO010000567.1 GCA_029938135.1 Bermanella sp.
ATATTAACAAACGAAGAAGCCGATATGGTCGCGCAGCAAACCTGCGATCAAATTAAAGCCTTTTTCGCTACCCAAAAATAACAAGGCCCAAATTATGGCTAACATGGCACCTCGTCATTTTTTAACACTGTTGGATTTTACGCCTTCTGAATTGGCGCAACTAACCACACGCGCGATTGAACTGAAATCCATGCACCACATGGGTCAAGTTTTTGAGCCTTTAAAAAATAAAGTTTTGGGCATGATTTTTGAAAAATCGTCTACCCGTACCCGTGTAAGTTTCGAAGCCGGCATTGCACAGTTGGGTGGATCGGGCATTTTCTTAAGTTCTAAAGACACTCAGTTAGGTCGCGGCGAGCCTATTGAAGACAGTGCAAAAGTGCTGTCACGCATGTGCGACATCATAATGATCCGCACCTTTGGTCACGACATCGTGGAAACGTTCGCAGCCAACTCTAAGGTGCCGGTGATTAACGCGTTAACCGATGACTACCACCCTTGCCAGCTTATTGCCGACATGCAAACCTTCCAAGAGCATCGTGGCAGCATTCAAGGTAAAACCGTTGTATGGGTAGGCGATGGCAATAACATGTGCCACAGCTACATCAATGCCGCCCGACAGTTTGATTTTAAGCTAGTGGTAAATTGCCCAGAAGGTTTTGATCCCATGCCTGAATTGGTGGCCGCCAATAAAGATCGCGTAACAATTGTGCGTGACACTAAAGAAGCCGCCATAGGCGCTCACATGTTGGTTACCGACGTTTGGGCATCTATGGGACAAGAAGAAGAACAAAAGGCACGTGAAAAAGTCTTTAAAGATTATCAGGTTAGCCCTGAATTAATGGACTTAGCCCATAAAGACGCCATTTTTATGCACTGTTTACCGGCGCACCGTGGCGAAGAAATTAGCCACGACATGATGGACGACCCCCGAGCCGTGGTTTGGGATGAAGCCGAAAACCGCTTACATGCACAAAAAGCGTTAATGGAATTTTTGTTAACGCAAAACAACACCTAATAAACCGTTTAATAAAACGACCTTATTAAGTTTCAAAAAAGCTCTAACATTTATTTAAAATGTTGGGGCTTTTTTTAGCCCACTTAAACGGCTTTGGCTGACACCTCTTTAGTTTCACCTTTGTATATATTCCCAAGCCACATATACGTGCCCCCTGCCACTGCTACTGGCATCACAAAAATATTCACCACCGGCACCATCATTAACAAAGCAATCACACCACCAAACCCTAACGTGCTGAACAGAGATTTTTTAGCGTCCTTTCGTAAAGCCTTAAACGATTGCTGATTATTATCGGCGGCATAATCCAAGTATTGAATGGCCAAACACCAAGCACCCCATGCAAACGCCAAAAAAGGTACCAACAGGTTCAATAGCGGCACCCAAGC
>JAPYOO010000170.1 GCA_029938135.1 Bermanella sp.
TCATGGGGGTACTGGTATCGTGATACAAAGCCTTGCTTTTATCTTCATCTTCGCTACGTCCGGGCTGCGGCATAACGATTAGATTGCCCATTTTAATCTGGGGAATAATAAACGCAGGCTGCCCGTTTACATCTCGTACGTAGCTACTATCAACCGCTTCGCCCCAGTGCTTTACTATGGGTTCTCGCACACTTATGGGTAACGCATTCAGCCATTGATCATAATCCTTCACTAAGAGGTAATCACTTAAGTCCTGGGCCATTAAACTTTCAAGGCCAGACTTAGTATAAAATGGACGTAAAATTTTCCCTACCTGATCGATGAGTGTCTGGGGAGATTTAACATCTATGTCATAACCCGCAGCCTTTAAGGCCTGGGCAATACTATGAATGGATTCGGGAACATTCAAGAACGCTGCCCCCATGTTTTTGTCACCCGGAGGGTAATTCCACATGAACAGTGCCAGTTTTTTATTTTTGTTTTCTTTAATGCTTAACAGACCTTGCTTGATGGCACGCTGGGCCACCGCATCGATGTGATCCAACATGGGCTGCTGTTCACGAGTTTTGGTATTTATGGTGGCCACCATAGTGGGGTCAATCACCCCAGCACTTTCTGGCATCATTAAAAAATAGGGGGACATCATGGCCGAAATACCGGCTTGGGCTTGATCAAACTCTTCACGATTACCATCGCGGTAAATTAAGCCATGAATTACCGTGACACCTATTTCAGAAAAATCCTGACGCGTTTTTTCCGCTTCGTGCAGCATGCGATAGTTAATCATGCTGTTAACCTTGCCCTTAGCCAATTTTACAAAATCGGCATGCTGTTCATTGCCATCAAAGAAAATACCAAAACCCTGTCCACCTTGTTTTTCGATGGCGGCTAAGGTGGCATCTAAGACTTGAGTTTGTTCGGTTTCCACGGCACTGCGGTGAAACAATACACCGACCTTGGGTTTCGATGTTGCATTACTTGCTTGCCTGTTATCCAGCCAATCATAAAAATTTCGCGGGCTAGCTGTGATCAAATCAGGATATTTTCTATGATACAAACCCACCTTTGGCAGGATAACAGCAGGCTGAAAAGACTGATTACCATTAAAAAATTCATGCTCAAGAAAGACAAATAAGTTCTCATAGTTTTTACGTAAGCCGTTGCTCACATAAGCTCTAATATTCTTTTGCTGTTGCGCATCCATGCCCTTATTTAACTCAGGCATGGAATCAAAACCCACTGTGATTGTTTTTGATTCACAATTTTTAAGTGCCGCATTAAACGGCCCAAACATACCTGCGGCTGCATCTGGGTTAACCGCTTCCATAATGATCACAGGGTATTCACACAGGGATTTTAAACCGGGCAGCTTGCTAAATTTACGTGAACTGTAGGCCTGTACCTCAATACCTTTTACCTTGGCTGACGCCACCAACAATGCACTCTTAGCGCTGGATAAATGGTTATCGCCAACAAACAACACTTGCGCCGCTAAATTCTGAGTCGCTAGCACTTGGGTAGATAAAAATAGCAGACAACAGACTGTTATTAACTTATTCATTATTTTGTTTTACCTCTGCTTTTCCCTTAACGGCGCTATCCCCTTGCGGGACATACACCATGGAACCGTCTTTCATCTTGTAGGCAGTACCAGCCTTAGCACCGTTACCACTGCCTGTTTCCCCTTGAGATTTAAACTGCTTAATCTCGTTACCCTGCTTCACTATGATTTCCATATTGGCTTGCCCCTCGTTCTTAATCACAGTGACATTTTCACTGCTAAACGGATTTAAAGGGTTTTGAGCAATGGAGATAATCAGAGCGGCTATCACCACCAAAAATACATCCACTAAGTTTACCGCTGTGGTAATGGGGTTTAAATCATCATCGTCATCAAGAAAGCGCACCTTAGGCCTCCTTAACAGCTTTTAGCTGAACCGGATTTTTTACATTGCGATTATTGATAGTGTGCTTAGCGATCAATAGCTCTTGTGCTAACCAGCGCTTTTTACCCGACACTACGATAAAGGTGAGGCTGGCCGCGGCCAATGCAAAAATTACCCCAGCGAACGCCACCGATAAACTTTCAGAAATGCCTTGAATATTACCATCGGCCAAACTTTTTAATGCCGGCCCCATGGGAATCATCGTGGCGATAAGACCCAACATTGGGGCCACCTTAGTGATCAGTTTTAAAAATTCTAAACGCTCAAATGCAAACACCTCAAGGGTATCCAGGTCGCTGCTGGGATTTTTAAGCAGAAAATTGTGAACGTCATAACCTTGTGCACCATGTTTACCACTTTCAAAAGCCTCTTTGTTTTTCTTACGCTGATAACCCTGTATTGCATATTGGCCTAGGGCAAAAAAGCCGTAGAAAAACACAAATAAAATGGCCAGAAGAACAGGGGCCAGCAAAAGATCGCTTATGCGATACATTAATAATTCAATAGAAGAAATCATGTACTTTCCATTACGCAAGGTTTGAATCGAGTTGGATCACTCGTTTATAAGTGAGGGTGAAAACACTTGCCTAATTCAAGCAAGAAAAGAGCACCCCCTAGGTTAAGAAATCGACACAATCTAGCTGCACAAAATCCCCCCAACCTTATACTTTCGCCTAAGTTTATTGCGAATCACAATCATTTGCAATAGTATTAACACCATCACTACAAACACTTAACCGAAAGTACTGCATTTTATGTCACGCCTAACTCAATTCAGCTTATTTGCTGTATGTTTTTTAGTCATTAGCGCTTATGCCGAGTCCGGTCATGACAGCGATGCTTCGCGCCCATTAGAAAAACAGAATTTTTTTGGCAGCTCTGAAAACCTAAAACCACTTCATGTGGCACAGAATGAATTTTTTGAACTAGGAAAAGTAGAAGTTAAAGCCCGTGAGTCTCAGAGCATATTAGGAGATAGCGCTCTGAGAACCATCGTGATTTCAAGTGAAGATATTCAAAACGTGCATGCAAAAACGCTTGAAGACGCCCTTAGATACACCCCAGGTATAGCTATAAAGCCCATAGGGGACACTTCAGAAAGCGGATCAGGCATTTCAATACAAGGGTTAGACCCAAGTCAGGTACTTATTATGGTAGATGGCAACCCTGTAGCACCGAATAGTGGCGATATGGTCGATGCTGTTGATATCTCTCAAGTACTCATCGGTGAAGTTGAAAGGATTGAAATTGTGCAAGGTGGTGCATCGGCCATATATGGTGCCAATGCAATGGGTGGAGTCGTTAACATCATAACCAAAAACCCTGGCAAACCATTTACGTTCTCCGCCGATATTTCTGCTGGAGATTGGGGCTCTAAAAGCAATGAACAACCTGCCGCTAAAAAAAGTGCTATTTTTTCGGCTTCGGGTCAAACAGGGCGATTATCTTCTCAAGTTACAGCAAGTTTACTCAGCCAAGAAGGCTTTGACACTGACCCAGAGGAAATTGGTTCGGATGGTTGGCATGGTCATAAAAAAAATTATTCTGCCAAATTGCAGTACAGATTTAATCAAAGCAACATACTTACAATTGCGCCTAGTTTTTACCAAGCCGAAACGGCTACAAGAAAAGAATCTAAAGCCATTGATGAAATAACCAAAGACCGAACATCTATTACAAACAGAAAAACGTGGGGTGTTACATATCTAGGCTTACTCAATAAACTTCATTATAAAGTTCATTTAATGAATCAGTCCTACACAGAAGAAAAAGATAGCACATCTTCTGATCGCCTTGATCAAGCCAGCAAAAATAAGGCTTACAGTCTAAAACTGGATCAACCTTTAGGCAACCATATGATCTCATTAAGCCTTACGCATAAATATGAATACCTAGACCAATACAATATCACCGAAAAAGAATATGTAATTCAAGGTGAATCTAAACGTTCTACAGATATATCTTTAAGTGACAGTTGGTATTTTTATTCCAGCGGTGACTTTGAAATAGTACCTGCTATTCGAGTTGCTCAAGATGATAACTTCAATTCTCATGTTTCCCCAATGCTTAGTTTACTGTATTCAAACGAACACTGGTTTAATGGCAAATTTAATATTCGAAGCTCTGTATCAGATGGCTATAAAGCGCCAACGCTAATGGAGTTATATTGGGAGTTCGATCACAACGGAGACATCATGTATTTTGGAAATCCGGATCTAGTTCCAGAAACATCTATTAATACTCAACTTGGATTTGAATATTTATCAAATAATAATTCCAGATATGAACTTCATATATTTAATAATGAAATAAAAAATTTAATAGCAGAGCAATCTAATCCAGAGCGAGCAGATCAATTAGAAGGCGTTAATACAGTTTACGAATTTAGTAATGTCAATCAAGCCAGAACGAAAGGTATTAATCTCTCCTATCAAAAAACCTTCAATAATATAGCGCTTAACACTGGTTATTCGTACTTAAATGCCATTAATTTACAAACGAATAAACGTCTTCCAAAAAAATCAAAAGACCAATTCCAGATTGGAATTGACATATTTAACATCAAAAACTCACGTATAAGTTTGAAGTACCGTTTTAATTCCAAGCAGTATGCAGATTTTGAAAACAAAGAAGTTATTGGTGATTACGACGTCGTCGACCTTAAGTTTAATCACGATATAAATAAAAATTTGGCATGGTATTTTGGTATAGATAACCTTCTTGATAACTCACCAAGTCAATACAGCACCTCGGGCGACCACGGAAGCTCCGGTAATGATGCATATCCAAAAACACCAATGTATATGTATTTAGGTATGAGGCTAAAACACTAGATAGTGTGAATTAATAATTCTTAAACTTTAAATTAAAAAATGTAAATGGAGAATAGAAGTGAACTTTGAAATTTCAAAAAAACAACAACTCGCTTTATCAGCGGTATTCGCGGTTGCACTCACGGGTTGCGGAAGCGACAGTAATGAAACTATAGGAGATGGTATAGGAAAAGACCTTCAGCCAGCTGACAGCTGGTCTGCTACTGTAATAACCAGCAATATGGATGCGACTGATAGCAGTACAATAGCAGTATACGATTTATCCTCTGCCTCAAACACCGTAACAAACCTTATGGAAGATGTTCAAGGCAATTGGCATTTTGCTTACCAAAAGAGCCGCGGCTTCGAAACTAATAGTGGTGATAATGGCGAAGGTAACAGTGGAGTTGAGATTCAAGGATGCACAGCTCATACCTATAGTGAACTCTATGACGAAGATGGCAATGTAGACCTAGGCAAAATTGAGACAATGACTGCATCTAGCACACTATCTCAATTTGAGAGCTTAGATATTGGTGCGTGCAGCGATTTTAAAACAGATGCTACAGCGACTCCTGATCTAATTGGAAGTGAATGGGTTGAGTTAAACGGCCACAGCATAGCGATTCCAGTAGGTACAAAAGGCTGGATCATTCAATCTTCTGACGAAAATTACGCTAGAATTACGCCAAAAGAATATGATGGCGGTCTAATTTTTTCTGTTGAAACTTGGAATGGCACAAGCTGGGATGCCCCGATAGATAGCCCTGCTATTGATTACTATTCTGGTTCAAATGCATATTATGATTTTGATACCAACACGGCAAACGCTACGGAAGTTCAAGGCTGGGATTTATACTTTAAGAATACCAACCACTTACCAGAAATCATCCTAGCTGAAGGTGCAGGCGTTGCTTATTACTATGACAATTCTGAAGAGGATGCTTTCGAATACGTTTCGGTAGACCAGCTGGATCATCCAACCTCACCCACTGTGGGTGCAGCTCTTTACAAATGGTATGGCAATACGACTAATGGCGCACTAACAGGCCCAGGTTACTATGGTGGTCTTGAGCGTAAAGACTACGGTTATGTACCCAATTACACGACCTACTTAATTAAAGAAGGTAATACATACTATAAAATACAGTTCCTTGGATATAATGGCGAAGATGGCGAAGCAGATAACGGCACCCTAGTCATTCGCTATGCATCTAAAACTAACGAAGAATAATACCAATACACGTTAAATTGATATGAATAAAAAAACCTCGCTTCGGTGAGGTTTTTTTATGCCTGCACCATCCTCAGTTATTAATATGCGTAAATTTACTTACGGATCTGAAGAACGATAAAACGACGTTCGTTACACCCAAGCAGACAATACGGGTGCGATTGGAGATGTAGCATTTTCCAGCATGATTGCCACGCTACTGGCAGCCGTTTTCTAATCATGTGTTTCGTATAGAAGATGATCCAAGTCACCCATAAGTACCCAATTTAGCTTTCAGATACAATAGCCACTCTCAATGGATGTATGTATACCTATCATATATAGATCTATCCAGTTATTGCCAAAACAGGTCTTAACCACATTCGTACAATCAGCGTTATACAAGCTCGTAAATTTGCGGCAGAATATAGCAATATTCAGCGTTAACGGTTCATATTTTGATTAAGTTATGTGCAGTAGAAGAATTAGAAGATGGCCAAAGCAAGGGTGTGAAAGTCGCGGACAAATCAATCTTATTGGTTAAGAAATACGGCAACATTCATGTTTATGAAAATCGCTGCCCGCATTTAGGCATTCAAATGGAAATGGTGCCCGACCAGTTTTTAGACTCTAGCCGTTCACTCATCATATGCGCTATGCATGGGGCCTTGTTTCGCATCGAAGACGGCCAATGTGTCAGCGGACCCTGTTTAACCGATAAACTCAACGCTATAGACTTTGAAGTTAATGATGGGTTTATTTACATAACAGAAGATAAAGCCGAATAACTGAAGGGCAATAAACGTTTTACCTTCGTTTACTGCCCCACACCAACCGTTGCACATTGTCAGATAAAAATTAAAATATCAGACTCATTATTCTCTATTACGACAACGTTCAGCAGGGACTGATAACTGCTTTATCAGGTACTCCCTAAAGTCTTGTTCATAAGGCTGTAATGCCAACGCCTGTTCCATACACAATAACCATGCATCTCTCTCAGTACTGCCGATGGCTAAGTGACTATGCGCCGATGGAATAGAAATCGGCCCAAATTTTTCCTTAAACAAACTCGGCCCACCTGTCCAAGCACTTAAAAAACGAGCCAACTTATCCTTAGATAAAGTAAGGTCTGGGCTATGCATTTCAAGAATAAGTTTGGCTTGCGGTAATGTTTGCATAAACCCGTAGAAATCTTCTACCAATTTAACTAGGCCTTCAAACTGTCCCGCTGCTAGGTAACTTGCGTCGCCTGTTCCGTATGGTGCTGACATAAATAATGACTACTCGGTATTATTTGTTAAAGTTATTCACGCAGTTCATCCCGAACAACGCGTTGTAGATGGTGTAAATAGGGATTGTTTCATGCGCGTTATTTGTGTGCAAGCTAACTGATACTAGGGTGAGTGATGACTTCTGTTTTTTTGTAGGGGTTACAAGGAAATGGGTTATGCAGGGTTCGAGGCAAACAAATACCTCTGTAATTCCGGACTGGCGACGCTCTTTGCCATCCTTGGCACCGCGTCATACCGTTCATCCTGAACGTAAAAACGCCCTTGCGGGCGTTTGTTTATTTTGGGTTTAGGTTTTAGGTTTATTGTTTTCTTTGCCACG
>JAPYOO010000568.1 GCA_029938135.1 Bermanella sp.
TGGCACTTGCCTGTCCATCACTGACACTTACCGTGACACTGTGCTCGCCTACATCATCGTTTGTAGGTACACCTGAGAGGACATCACCCGTCAAGGTTAACCAACTCGGTAACACGGTTGAGATAAAGCTTAAAGTGTCGCCATCATCATCACTCGCCGTGAGCGTGTAGCTATACGGAATATCTTCAGTCGCAGAAACAAAGGGCATACCGGTAAACACAGGTGCCTTATTCGACAGTGTCATTTGCGGTAATATTTCAATAGTCGCAAGTTCATTCAATGTAATCGTTTCGATATAATCATCATAACCAGTCAATGAGTACGTCACTGTAACCTCACCGCTCGGATGCTTGATGATAAAAGTACCTACATTATTACTTAAAGAGCCGACACCACGGTTTGTTATTATACGTACCCGCGATAATGCATCACCCGTCGCCGCATCCGTAACCTTGCCTCGAATAGTCCCCTTAAAACCAGCACTAGGTGATAGCACGGACAACCGATAACCACCTGCTGCAAATTCTGCACTACTTGAGGTTATTACACGCACAAAATAAAGCCCAGGCTCGGTCAGTGATAACTCAACAAGCTCCCCTTCACCCGCAACACCGTCATCAATAATATCGCCAAGACGCGTAACACCGTCTTCTTTATAGATTTCAACTTGTACGTCCAAGTCGCTACTAACCCCACCTAATGCTACAGAGAAAACCGTTGGATTATCAACCGTGCCGGCCGAAAAGAACACCACCCAATCTTCATCGCTTTCCTCATGCAAACTATGACGCTGAGGTATTGTACTGCCAACCTCAATCACATTGGCCTGCTCGGCATTGTTATCAATTTCAAAATCATCAGCAAGCGTTTGAGTTTGCGTGACATTACTTTGTGCTTCCTCGTTTAATAAGGAGACATAACCTTCGCTATTGCGTGCTAAATACTGGATTAAATAATCACCTTGCGCGATAAAGTTATCGTAATTCCCACTATAGCGTCCGCTGCCGTCATCATTAAGAATAACCTTGTCAATTGTAATATCACCGCTGGCCGAAGCCGGGCTGGTCACATAAGCATACACCTCAGTCAATGCACCTGTTGAGGTGATATCTTGTGCCCACAACGTAGCACTCGCTCCATCACTTAAACTTTGCGTTGGCGCAACAGCGCTAATGAGTGGCTCATCACCCGCAGTGCGCAGTCCTGCACCAATGATATGGCCACTTTTAAGCAACAATGCCCCGTCAATTTTTTTATGACTCACACCATCATCGTTAAAATCTAAGTACGGTGTTTGTGTTAATGGCGCTTTTCTTAATGAGCTCTTCGCTAAAAGGTATGATTTTCTTGTCGTTTGCCCTTGAGCAACCTGACTAAAGAACAGGTTAGAAAAACTAATGT
>JAPYOO010000171.1 GCA_029938135.1 Bermanella sp.
TAAACTCTAACCCAGCTACTATCATGACCGATCCGGCCATGGCCGATGCCACCTATATCGAGCCCATCACGATTGAGTCTGTTACCAAAATTATTGAAAAAGAACGTCCAGACGTTTTACTGCCTACTATGGGCGGACAGACCGCTCTTAACTGTGCACTGGGTTTAGAAGCCGCAGGCGTACTAGAAAAATACAATGTTGAGATGATTGGCGCGAACGCCGACGTAATCGACAAAGCCGAAGACCGTGGCCGTTTTGATAAAGCCATGAAAAAAATTGGTCTTGAATGTCCACGTGCCGGTTTTGCTAAAACCATGGCCGAGGCCATTGAAGTACAAAAAGATCTAGGCTTCCCTTGTATCATTCGTCCTTCTTTCACTATGGGTGGAACCGGCGGCGGTATTGCTTACAACAAAGAAGAATTTGAAGAAATCTGTACACGTGGTTTGGACTTGTCTCCCACCACCGAAATCTTAATCGATGAGTCTTTAATCGGTTGGAAAGAATACGAGATGGAAGTGGTTCGTGATAAAAACGACAACTGCATCATCATTTGTTCTATCGAAAACTTCGATCCTATGGGCGTGCACACCGGTGACTCTATTACAGTAGCTCCTGCGCAAACCCTTAGCGACAAAGAATTACAAATCATGCGTAACGCCTCTTTGGCGGTACTGCGTGAGATCGGCGTAGAAACCGGCGGCTCAAACGTACAGTTTGGTATTAATCCAAAAGACGGCCGTATGGTTGTGATTGAGATGAACCCACGTGTATCACGTTCATCTGCGCTTGCGTCTAAAGCCACGGGTTTTCCTATTGCGAAAATCGCCGCTAAGCTGGCCATTGGTTACACCCTTGATGAGTTGCAAAACGACATTACGGGCGGTGCCATGCCTGCGTCGTTTGAGCCTTCAATCGATTATGTGGTAACAAAAATTCCTCGTTTCACCTTCGAGAAATTCCCAACAGCCGATGCACGCTTAACCACACAGATGAAATCTGTGGGTGAGGTAATGTCTATTGGTCGTACACTGCAAGAATCTATGCACAAAGCATTGCGTGGCCTTGAAGTCGGCGCTACCGGTTTTGATCCTATTGTTGACTTGGAAAGCGTTGGCGCCAAAGAGAAAATTATCTCTGAGCTTAAAATTCCGGGAAGCGATCGTATCTGGTACGTGGCCGACGCATTCCGTATTGGTATGACTCAGCAAGACATTTACGAGGCTTGCCAGATTGATTACTGGTTCCTAGCGCAAATTGAAGACATCATTAAAGATGAAACTGAAATTGCCCAGGCTTCTTTAACGTCTTTAAGTGACGACAAAATATTCCGTCTTAAGCGTAAAGGTTTCTCTGATGCACGCTTGTCGACCTTATTAGGTGTAAGCGAAAAAGCCTTCCGTAAAAACCGTCAAAAGCTGGGTATTCGCCCTGTTTATAAACGTGTTGATACCTGTGCTGCTGAATTCGCCACCGACACCGCTTACATGTACTCAACGTATGAAGAAGAGTGTGAAGCGAACCCAACCGATAAAGATAAAATTATCATTCTAGGTGGTGGTCCAAACCGTATTGGCCAGGGTATCGAATTCGATTACTGCTGTGTACACGCCGCATTTGCCGCCAAAGAATTGGGTTATGAAGCCATCATGGTTAACTGTAACCCTGAAACAGTTTCTACCGATTACGATACCTCTGACCGCTTGTTCTTTGAGCCGGTAACACTAGAAGATGTATTGGAAATTGTTGATAAAGAAAAGCCAAAAGGTGTGATTGTTCAATACGGTGGTCAAACGCCACTTAAATTGGCCGAAGAATTAGAAGCGGCCGGTGTACCGATTATTGGTACCTCGCCAGAAGCCATTGACCGTGCCGAAGACCGTGAGCGTTTCTCGCAGATGATTCAGCGCTTGGGCCTTAAGCAGCCAGTAAATGCCACCGTAACCTCTATTGAGCAAGCGGTAGCAAAAGCGAATGAAATTGGTTATCCGCTAGTAGTACGCCCATCGTACGTACTAGGGGGTCGTGCCATGGAAATCGTTTACAACGAAGAAGCGTTACGTCACTACATGGTGACAGCGGTTAAAGTGTCTAACGATTCTCCTGTATTGCTTGATTACTTCCTTAACCGCGCAGTAGAAGTTGATATAGATGCTATTTGCGATGGCGAGCAAGTGGTGATTGGCGCAATCATGCAGCACATTGAACAAGCCGGTATTCACTCTGGCGATTCAGCCTGTGCATTGCCGCCTTACAGCTTGCCAGAAAACGTACAAAACGAAATGCGTGCACAAGTTAGCGCTATGGCCTTAGAGCTTGGTGTAGTGGGTTTAATGAATACTCAGCTGGCTTGGCAAGATGGTGAAATTTACGTAATCGAAGTGAATCCTCGTGCATCACGTACGGTACCGTTTGTGTCTAAGTGTATCGGTACGTCTTTAGCGTCTATTGCCGCAAAAGTGATGATGGGCAAGTCTCTTAAAGAGCTGAATTTCACTAAAGAAATTATCCCACCTTATTTCTCTGTAAAAGAAGCGGTTTTCCCGTTCAACAAGTTTCAGGGTGTTGACCCGATTCTTGGACCAGAAATGAAGTCTACTGGTGAAGTAATGGGTGCAGGCGAAAGCTTCGGTGAAGCATTCTTTAAAGCGCAACTGGGTGCGGGTGAAGTATTGCCAACGCAAGGTAACGTATTTGTATCGGTGCGTGATGCTGATAAAGAAGGTGTTGTAGAGGTTGTTAAAGGCCTTAAAGCACTAGGCTTTAATGTGGTATCAACCGCTGGTACGTATGATGCCTTAACCAAAGCCGGTGTTGAAGTGACCCGTGTTAATAAAGTAGGCGAAGGTCGTCCACATATTATTGATATGATGAAAAACGAAGAAATCGCCATGAGCGTGAATACCACTGAAGGTCCAGTGGCCATTGCTGACTCTGCCGAGATTCGCCGTTGTGCACTACGCTACAAGGTTTACTGCACCACGACGTTAGCCGGTGCCGAAGCCGTCGTTAAAGCGCTTGAGTCTGAAGGCTTAAAGACAGTACGTCCTATACAAGACTTGCACGCTCAGATAAAGTAATCTTAAGTTAAGCATGTGAAGTATTAAGGGCCGCAAGGCCCTTTTTATGTATAAAACGTACAGTAATTTACGGATCCAGGGGCTATTTTTTACTCTCGGCAATTGCTCCGTTCATTGCTATGGCAAGTACATCGATGTACGAGCTGACAAAAATCGCATTTCCACCATCCATGGTGGTCATGGAAAAACACTCTGAGTAATGAATCACTCACAGGATTAAAATAAAATGCAAAAAGTACCAATGACAGTCCAGGGTGAACAAGCCCTACGTGATGAATTAGAATTCTTAAAGAAAGATTCACGCCCTAAAGTAATCAAAGAGATTGCGATAGCCCGTGAACATGGCGATTTAAAAGAAAACGCTGAATACCATGCCGCCCGTGAACAGCAGGGTTTCATTGAAGGCCGTATTCAAGATATTGAAGGCAAGCTATCCAATGTACAGGTAATTGATGTGACTAAGCTGCCAAAAAGCGGCAAGGTATTGTTTGGCACTACGGTTACAATAATTAATGTAGAAAACGACGAAGAAAAAAAGTACCAAATTGTAGGTGAAGACGAAGCCGATGTACCTAAGGGTAAAATCAGCTCTGGCTCACCTATCGCTCGTGCCTTACTTGGCAAAGAAGCGGGCGACGTCGTGGCGATTACCATCCCCAGCGGTATGATCGAATATGAAATTGATGAAGTGTTATACGTGTAAAGTTTGTTGAATAATTTAATGTCACAAAAAAAACCAGCCTCGGCTGGTTTTTTCGTATCTACGGGTCTTGTTTACACGCGATCAGTTACTCCAATTAAGGCCTTACGCTGGAACTGGTGAGTACTCTCAGATTTTCTGTTACGTCACTAAAATGCCCAGAAAAAAGCGAGCTCAGGCGTGATCGCTTCAAAAGTGTTATTGGGGAGAGAGGCAGTGGCACCTGGCAGGTCGTTGCGGTCAGCATAGTTGTAGCTAAGGGAGGCCATGACACTAATTTTGTCATTGATCTGATAACCCATAGCGACGTTAGCGTTTACATCTATGCCTCCAGGCAATGATTCTGATAACGAGCGGTCCCCGCCGTCGCCTTTTGTGTTCAGTACGTGTAAATAAATGGGGGTGCCAATAGCTATATTAAACTTGTAACGCATACCTTCTGTTCTATCTATAAAAAAGCTGTCGTAACCCACCCCCACAACGCCGCTAAACGTCGTGATGTTTTCGAATACCACGGGTATTTCCAGTTCGGGTGTAAAGCGCACGGCGTCTCTTAATCCTTGTTCGGTTGTAATTATCCCATCACTTGTTTTGTACGGGGCGTCGGCTTCAATAGAGCCTGCTGTCACCCAGTCATTTAAAGCGGCTAATTGAGCCTGAAACCGATCGCTGTTGTTGAGGGCAAACTCACCAAATTCTAGTGTGTCATCGGTACTTTCAAAATTGAATCGTGAGAACGTAATTTTTTGATAGTGCATGCCAGTAGTGACAAAAAAACCATTCTTTAAATGATAGACCGCAATTAAGTCAAGCCCCGCTTGGTTGATAGACATGTGGTCGGTTTGCACGGTCGTTGATGTATCAAAAGGATGGGTAACATTCCATTCTTCTTGTGCTTCGTCGGCCAATAATGTTGAGGAGGTAGCAATGAAAAAGCCCAGCACGCCGTCTTCACTCATGGCGGTATACCCACCAGAACTTTGGCTTAAACCCGAACTGGAAAAATCTGACTTAAAAGTTGTGCCTGCAAACTCGTCTAATGATTCTGAGTATTTAGTTTGCTCAGAGCCGATGGCGAAATAGCTGTAGGACTTGTTTTTAAACTCTGCTTGCACAGCCAGTGCGTTCACCAGTAGCCCTAACAAAATTGAAAGCTTTATTATCCTTGGCATTTTTCGTCCTTCATTTTAGTGACTCTGAATTGCAATCCCCTCTCACACTATATGTAACAGACTCTTCAAGAACAACTTTTCTACTCTTATTTATAAGCATGGGTGAATGTTATATCCAGAATACGAAAAGGTCTAAGTGATGGCACTTTCCGACTTCATCTAATCGTCAGTGCCGACTAATATTTTTAGGTTGTCATTTCTAAAATGGATTTTAATATCCAGTCATGCTCATTGGGGGCGCAATGAATATAAAAAATAGTTGGTTGGCAGTTGGGTTAATAACGGCCATGACCGGGTGTATTGATACGGGCAGTGATAGCGACACAGACTCTACTGATTCTGGGTCGGGTGGGGGTGGCGGTCCTGCTACGGTAGAGCGTATTTCGTTTAGTGGTTTAGTCGCCGACGGTTATCTTGACGACGCGCGAGTGTGTTTAGACATTAATGAAAATAAAAAATGTGATGTAGATGATCCCACCGCGACTAGTGGAGAGGGCGGTGCATTCACCATAGATGACGCCACACAAGAGCAGCGAGATACGTTTGCATTGTTAGTTGAAGTTGTTAAAGGTGTGACCATTGATGAAGATAATGCCGGGGTGGTTTTAACCAAAGATTTAACCCTTTCGGCCCCCGCGGGTTATGGTTTTATTAGCCCGTTATCAACTATGGTTCAAAGTGAAGTAGAAGGTGGCTCAACCCCTGCGGAGGCGGAAGAAGCCGTTCAAGAAAAACTGGGTACAGATCTCGATTTAGATTCGGACTACATTGCCGGTAAAGCCTCTGGTGCCAATGCCGCAGAATACGAGCAGTTGCATCAAGTGGCCCAAGTTACGGCTCGAGTCATTTCAGAAAATATAATAAAACTACAAGCCGTAGCCGATGACACTACCAATAACATTTCAATCGAAGACTTAATTTCGGCCATTGTAAATGAAGTATTTGAGGCGCTGGATGAAATTACCGAACAGGTGGAGGAAATAGCTGCAGACCCTGAAGCCGATTTTGATCCGGATACCGTGGCACAAGCGGTAGATGAAGAGGTCATTGATCTAGAGACCGATACCGTAGTAGATGTGATAGAGCAAGATAAGGCACAAGAAGCCGCATCCTCTGTGGATATGAGCCAACTGTTATTAGAGCCAGGCTTAACGTGGTTCTGGGCTGAAAAAGAAGGCAGTTCTTTATATGCTGAATACGGCACTATTTATAATGATGCCGAAGGGAATTTTCAAGAAGACATGTTGGTATTGAGTGGTAGCGGCTTTATATCCCAAGAGGGAAGTCCTGAGGCTGGTTACATACTTAAGGCGACTGGTTGGGAAGCGGTTGCCGACTTCGAAACCCCAGACAGCATTGTCGGTGGGGCAGATGGCACTATTACCATTACCAAAGCAGGCGGCGCCTTTATTGAGCGATTAATTTCAACTGAAGTGGATTTAGAGGGCTTGAATACGCGCACAGTAATGAACATTGCTGAAGATGGTGATGGCATTTGGGGCGAGTACTTGCAGGCAGATGCTACTTTTCCACTTGGCTCAAAAGGTTATACCCTAGCCGATAACGGCAGTGACCAAGCCTATGTATTTGAAGATTGGGATGGGTGTAACGGTAATTTTGTGGGTGGTTTGTGTTCATGGGTTTATGTTCAAAATGGGCCTTTAGACGGCCAGGCGCAAAGTTTCGCAGACATAACCTCTACTACAGCCCACACATTTACCGATGTCGATTTGGATGATCTTAACGGCATTACAGGAGTTGAGGTAGCATACAGCGACACTCATAAATTGTGGGCTGAAATCGTCACCGGCGGAGTGGTTAATTACTATAAAGTGGGGCAAGACCATAGTGCACCTGATGTGAGTTTCTTAGGTGCTTCCACATGGAGTACTGTTGCGCTTAGTACTGCTGCGGCCATCGAGTTAGTGGTTATTCCCGAAGTTATGTCCTTTGGGGATATTGCAGAAGACGGAAACGTTATTTTAGGTTTGATTGCAGGCTATATTAGGCAGGCGGACTTGGAAGGTGAGGGTGGTGGTAATAATGAACCACAATTACGTTTATTAAATCAAACGGCAGCAGGCGCGGTAACGGGCGTGCATTTTAGTTTGGATAATTTAGCGTTAGCACTTAGCGCACCTTGCACCATAGCTAATACAAATTGGGCAAGAGGCGATTCTGAGGCAGCTATATTTAGCACTTGGACTTCACCTGCTGAATTTGAAATCGCAGTAAGTGATTGCCTAGTGGCTAACGGGGTTAGTGCGGCAGAGCCATTTGTCGAAGTTGATGTTAAAGATGTGCGCGTTAGAAATTATAATGAAGGCGGAAGCGCCACCTACTTAGCCAATAACAAAGGCGTCTATAGTGGTCCTGAAGGGCAGCAATGGTTCGACTGGAGCGTTATTAATGAACGTTTGGTGGTGACCTATACACGTCAGGATAATGCTCAGCTAGAAACATTAACGTATGTTCAGGTGAAGCGAGACCTTACTCAAGCGTATAGCCAGTCCAAAGTGTTTTTACAAAATAGTGGTGTTACCGCGTTTGCCACCGCAAATAGCCTTGGTGAATTAGGGCATATATCTTCTAGTGCTGG
>JAPYOO010000172.1:0-3098 GCA_029938135.1 Bermanella sp.
GCCGAGGCTGCCCTCCTACAATTTAACCATTGTTTTATATTTCAGATAAAGCACCTATTTCTCGTACGAGCTCACCCCGTGAGCGACTAATCACGCCTTCAATATAAGCCACTTCCTTTTTATACTCCAAAATTATTAAGTAAAATTCAGGCACAGTATTTGCCAATACACACATAGGACTATTTATTAGCCAGTTTATTGGCTTCATTATTTATGTTAGGTGTGGAAGATATGTCGTCTTTAGTGGCAAGTGTTGCACAACCCCTTCCTAAAGAGAATTTGCGTCAAGCATTTGAACTCTTTAACGAAATGTCGCAACAGCTCAGTAGCAGTTATGAAAATCTTGAAAGTCAGGTACAGCTTTTAACCGGTGAACTGGCCGAAGTCAGTGCGGCGCGCATTAAGGAGCTTAAAGAAAAAGAGCGCCTAGCAGATCGTTTGCATAGCTTGCTGCAACTTCTGCCAGGTGGTGTGGTGGTGCTGGATGGAAACGGCCGTGTACAAGAGTGTAACCTAGCCGCTAAAACGTTTTTGGCGCCATCCTCTTCACCCACTGAACGTACCGCGGGCGCAAGGGCAGATAAAAAACAGACCGATATTTACGGCCAGTTATGGCGCAACATTATTAAAGATAACTTTTGCCCTAAAGAAGATGATGGTCATGAAGTGTCGCTCAATAATGGTAAACGCTTAAGTATTCAAACGTCTAGTTTAGAAAACGAGCCTGGCCAAATCATACTCATGACCGACCAAACACAAACCCGAATGTTGCAAGATAAACTGGCCCGTCATGAACGCCTTATGGCGATGGGGAATATGGTGGCAAGCTTGGCCCATCAAGTGCGCACACCTTTATCGGGCGCGACGCTATATGCCCAACATTTGGCGAATGATAATTTAGATCGTGATACCCGAGAAAATTTCTCTAAAAAATTAGGGCGTCAATTAAAAAATATTGAAGCGCAGGTTCGGGATATGCTTATTTTTGCCCGCGGCAGTGCACCTCTCAATCAAATAATGGACATCCCTCAGTTACTTGAATTACTAGAGGACTCTAAAAACATATTACAAAATCAGTTTCAGTCCCATATTGACATAATATTTAATCAGCCTGCGAGTCATGCTACTAAAATCATTGAAATTCAATGCCATCAAGAAAGCCTTATTGGTGCCATTCAAAACTTAATGACCAATGGTATTGAGGCCGCCGAAGAAATAACCGAAGACGTTAAGTTAACCGTGCGTTTAGAGGTTGAAGGGCACTCCCTTAATATATCAGTCAGTGATAATGGGCCGGGAATAAAAAACCATCAAAAGAATAAATTGACCGACGGATTCTTTTCAACCAAAAGCAATGGCACGGGTTTGGGGCTTTCTGTCGTGAAGGCGGTTATTCGTGCGCACCATGGACAATTAGGTTTTTATAATCAAGCACAAGGAGGCGCTATATTTGTGATCTCCCTGCCACTTAAACAGCATCAGGAAAATGCATTATGAATGATTCTAAAGTAGGTTTTCGTATTTTTTATAGCAAGCAGTATCAGGGAGTAAGTTATGAATGATTTTCAAATATTAGTCGTAGAGGATGATACTCAATTACGTGTTGCAATCGTTGACACCCTAAAACTGCAAAAAATAACGTGCTTTCAATGCCCCAGTGCCGAAGCCGCTATATTGCTTTTGAAAAAACAAAACGTAAATATGATTTTAAGTGACATAAGCATGGGGGAATTATCGGGCTTTGATTTATTACAGCATGTAAGAACAAACTATCCAGCTATCCCTATGGTGTTAATGACCGCTTTTGGTGAGGTAGAAAAAGCCGTGCAGGCCATTCAGTTAGGCGCCATGGATTACTTAGTGAAGCCTTTTGAGGTGGATGTATTGGTGGATACCGTTAATCAATTTTGTAATCAGGCCCAGTCGCCGTTTGACTTGGATGAACCGGTGGCTGTTGACCCCAGTTCTCGGGCGTTATTTAAACTGGCCAAGCAAGTATCAGACAGCGAAGCGACGGTAATGATCAGTGGCGATAGCGGTACCGGTAAAGAAGTATTAGCCCGCTTTATTCACCAAAATAGTCCCAGAAAAAATGGCCCATTTGTCGCTATTAACTGTGCCGCTATCCCTGAAAATATGATGGAAGCGACTTTGTTTGGATATGAAAAAGGTGCCTTTACCGGCGCGTATAACGCTATGCCGGGTAAATTTGAACAGGCTCAGGGCGGCACCTTACTGCTAGATGAAATCAGTGAGATGGACATAAGTTTACAAGCGAAGTTATTGCGAGTGCTGCAAGAGCGAGAGGTAGAGCGCCTAGGTGGCCGAAAAGTTCTTAAATTAGACGTACGTGTGCTGGCCACCACCAATCGCAACTTAGTGGAATATGTCAACGAGAAAAAATTCCGCGAAGACTTGTATTACCGCTTAAGCGTCTTTCCTTTGCATTGGAAATCGTTATCACAACGACGTGGCGATATTATTCCAATTGCACAAAGACTGCTGCACAAACACTGTAAAAAACAGAATTTAAGTCAGCTTATTTTTGATGATTCCGCCATGGAAAAACTTACACAGCATAATTGGCCGGGTAATGTTCGTGAATTAGATAATGTTATCCAGCGGGCACTCATTATTCAAAGTGGTCATAAGATTGGCGCACAAGATATTGTTTTGAATCTTTTACAAGGGGACGCCAGTGATGCTCAGTTTACCCCAGGTATTCATGTAGAACGGCTAAACGGCGTTGTCGATAATAGTTATCAAACCGATAATGATACGCCACCCCAGACCTTTCATGATTACCCTCCCCAAGAACAAGGGGGGGACGCTCTAGGCGATAATTTAAAGCAACGCGAATATGTGCTGATTTTAGATGCGTTAAAAAATGAGAAAAATAAAAAGCGTGCCGCCGAAAAACTCGGCATCAGTCCCAGAACACTAAGATACAAAATGGCCAGAATGCGTGATCAGGGTATTGATATTTCTGAAGCGGGTTTTATGCAAGCTAATATCTCTTAAGGTTGGGGCAGCTACTACCTAAATCGTAGTTGGCCTGTGATATGCAATAACTAACTACAGCAACAAAAGAATGTCAT
>JAPYOO010000172.1:3198-7544 GCA_029938135.1 Bermanella sp.
TTTTTTACAGGGTGTAAGTACCTTAAAGTTTACGGATTGAACGTTAAGGTACATGGATTTAATACTTGTTGGCGATTAAACACTTAAAGGAGCGAAGCATGGTAGACAGAGCAGACATCAACAGCGTGCTTTCGCAATTGCGTCAAGTGCGTCAACAAATTCAACAACCTCAAGAAATGGATAAAATATCTGGGCCGGAACACTTGGCCCGCGAGGTCGATAAAGTTCAAAATCAGTCTAATAATTATCCCGATATTAAAGCGGATCCCAATGTACCCGATTTTAAAACCATGTTTGGTAATGCCATTAATAATGTCAACACCACTCAAATGCACAGCGCCAGTTTGTCAAAACGCTTTGAGCAAGGTGATCCCAGAGTAGATCTACCAGAGGTGATGATCGCAGCCCAAAAAGCCAGTGTATCTTTCGAAGCAATGAAGGAAGTCCGTAATAAACTAGTTGATGCCTATAAAGACATCATGAACATGCCGGTGTAGCGGCTAGTGATGAAATTAGTATTAGTTGATGCCGATTTAATGTCTATTTTATGAATGAGAAGTTAAGGCAGTGAGATAATATGGCCACCGACAATTTACCCGCCGAATCCACCGATCCGTTACCCCCTCTAGATTCTCAAGCTACCGAGGATGTTAACGACTCACTGCCAGCGGCCATGGATGCCAGTGATATAAATCCTGTGATGATGGGATTTAATAAGTTAACGATCGTGCGCCAAGTGGCATTGCTCATTGGATTTGCGGGTATTTTGGCCCTGGGTATTGGCGTGGTCATCTGGTCTCAAGAAACCATTTACAGGCCGTTAATTGCTAACCTGCAAGATTATAATGCCAAAGAAATTATTGATGCTTTAGAAGTAAGCACCGTGGATTATCGAATAAACCCATCCACCAATATGGTCATGGTGGCCGAAGATGATATTCACGAAGCGCGCCTCGCGTTAGCGGCTATCGTGGCCGAGAATGATGACACTGTCGGTCTTGAATTACTTGATGAAGAGCAGGGCCTTGGCACCAGTCAGTTTATTGAAAGTGTGCGCTACCGTCGTGGTTTAGAAGGCGAATTGGCGCGCACTATTTCAAGCCTTAAAAGTATTCGCAATGCACGCGTGCATTTAGCCTTACCTAAACAATCTGTATTTGTGCGTGACGACCGTGAACCACGGGCCTCTATTTTTCTTGAAATTTACGGCGGCAAGTCTCTTAAAAAAGAGCAGGCCGAAGCCATTATGAGTTTAGTGGCCAGCAGCATTCCAGAGTTGGATATTGATAACGTCACGCTAGTGGATCAAAAAGGCAATTTATTAAGCCGTGAAGAAAAAAACGACGAAGATCTACTGGCCAGCAAACAATTTGATTACTCCCGTAAGTTAGAAAAAAACCTTGCGCTGCGAGTTCAGCGCATTTTAGAGCCGGTATTAGGCGAAGATAACTTTCAAGCCGAAGTCAGTGCTGATGTAGATTTCACGATGGTAGAGCAAACTCAGGAGCTGTTTAATCCAGATCTTATTGCACTGCGTTCAGAGCAACTACTTAATCAAGAAACCACCAACAAACCCGATGGCGGCATCCCCGGTGCACTCTCTAATCAACCTCCTGGTGCGGCAGAAGCCCCTGAAGAAGCCGGTGCTGGTGAGGGTGGGGCTGCCGTTCCAACCGAGAAACGCAGTGAAGCTACTCGTAATTATGAAGTGGACCGCACCCTTAGTCATACTCAGCATCAAGTGGGGCAACTGCGTCGCCTTACGGTCTCAGTGGCGGTCAATGATCGCACTAAGGCCAATCTAGAAACCGGCCTTTTAGAAACCTTGCCATGGAGTGGGGATGAGTTAAAACGCTTAGAATTATTGGTGAAAGACTCTGTAGGTTTTAACGCAGCCCGTGGCGACAGTGTCAGTGTGATTAATACCCCCTTCTTGGGCGGTGCTCAAGAAATAGGAGAGCCAGAATTTTGGCGCCAGCCTTGGTTTTGGGAGATTGTCAAACAGGTGCTAGCAGGCGTATTCTTATTGATAGTGATCTTTGGTGTGATTCGACCCATTGTCCGCAGCCTAGTAGATCGTGGCAAGTTAGACGAGGCGAATCAAATTGAAGGGGAGCTGGATGATCTTGGCGAAGGAGATGACCTCT
Organism: Bermanella sp.; assembly: GCA_029938135.1. GTDB lineage: Bacteria > Pseudomonadota > Gammaproteobacteria > Pseudomonadales > Oceanobacteraceae > Bermanella. The sequence continues at coordinate 5,346 of JAPYOO010000172.1, forward strand.
TTGGGGATGACAAGGTCACGTTGGCAGGGGCAGATGAATTCCTATTGCCAGGTGCCAGTGATGGCTTTGAACGCCAGCTCGATGCATTGAAGGGCCTAATAGCAGAAGATCCAGCAAGGGTTGCACAAGCATTCAAGAAGTGGGTGAACGACGGTGCAGATTAGTCACCTAGTCATACAGCCTACTTTTTTATTACGCATTCAAGAAGTGGGTGAACCATGGCCGATAACGACAAGCCAGTAACAGAAAATACACCAGCCAAAGCCGCAGGTGAGCTTAGTAGTCTAGATCATAAATCTAGGGCCGCTATCCTGCTCATGAGCCTCGGAGAAAAAGACGCGGCCGAGTTACTTAAACACTTAGGGCCTAAAGAAGTGCAGGCGGTGGGGGCAACCATGGCGGCTCTTAAAGATGTGACCCAAAGTCAGGTGGAAGGCGTTGTGGCTGAATTCCTTGATAGCCTTTCAGGTCAAACCGGGCTTGGACTGGGCGCCGACGAATATATTAGAAAAATGTTAACCGCCGCGTTGGGCAGTGATAAAGCCAGCGGGCTTATTGACCGCATTTTGCTGGGCGGCAATACCACCGGTCTAGATACGCTTAAGTGGATGGAGAGTCGCGCTGTATCCGACATTATTCGCCAGGAGCACCCACAAATTCAGGCCATTGTTATCGCCTACCTTGAAGCCGATCAGGCCGCCGAAATTCTCTACAATTTTGATGAAAAAGTCCGTCTTGATATCATGATGCGAGTCGCTTCTTTGCAGGCGGTGCAACCGGCGGCCTTAATGGAATTAAACGACATTCTAGAGAAACAATTCTCAGGTTCTTCTGGTCAGCAAACCACAGCCATGGGCGGCGTGAAGGTCACAGCCAATATTATCAACAACCTAGACAGTGCCATGTCAGGGGAAATGCTCGAACAAATCAAAGAGATGGACGAAGAAATGGGCGTACAGATTCAAGACCTTATGTTTGTATTCGAAAACCTCAACGAAGTGGACGATCGTGGCATACAGGTACTGCTGCGCGAAGTGTCAGGGGATTTACTCACCATTGCACTCAAGGGCGCCGACGAAGACCTCAAAGAAAAAATATTCAACAATATGTCCAAGCGTGCGGCCGAATTACTGCGTGATGATTTAGAAGCGAAGGGTCCGGTCAAAGTGAGTGAAGTGGAAGTGGCACAAAAAGAAATTTTGGTTATTGCCCGCAGAATGGCCGATGCTGGCGAAATTGCCTTAGGCGGCGCCGGTGGTGAACAAATGATGTAGCACCAAAGTAAAACATAAAAAGTGTCGCTGAAATTGTCTAAAACAAGAAAAGGTAAAGGGGGGATAAATGGTTGAACGCAGAGAACGTATACCGGCGGAAGAAATTACCGACCCTAAAAACTGGAATTTACCTTTTTGGACGGAACCGGCATCGGTGGTGAAAGCTCGTGAAAAAGAAGAGGCCGAAGCCGAAACGGTGGTTGAAGAACAAGAAATTGAAATTGAGCCACTCACAGCCGATCAATTAGAACAAATTCGTCAAGAAGCTTACAACGAAGGCCTGCAACAGGGTTTAGTAGAAGGTCGCCAAAAAGGTGAAAAACTGGGTCACGACGAAGGCCATAAAGAAGGCCTGGCCCAAGGTCACGAAAAAGGTCGCAAGCTGGGTTTTGAAGCCGGTAGTGAGCTAGGTAAAAACCAAGCCTTAAGCGAGGGTCAAAAGAAAACCGATGATACCGTCGCGCAGCTTAAAAGTGCGCTTGCTAGCCTCGAGACACAATTAACCGAGCAAAAGCAGGCCATAGATGAATTGCTACCCGAGCTGGTATTAATGTTATCCCGTGCGGTGGTTTCACAAGAATTAGATCAGGGCAGCGACCACATTGTGGCCTTGGTAAATACCGCGCTGGATGCCTTACCTATTGGAACCTCGCAATTCAGCATAGAAGTACACTCTGCCGATTTACCTTTTTTACAGACGGCGTTTGAGGGCTCAGAACTTTCAGCATGCCTAATTAAAAATGACACGGTGCAAGCGGGTGGTTGCCGAGTACTCAGTGAATACTCCACAGTAGACTTCAGTTTAAGCGAGCGTTGGCAAAATGTGCTGGCCAGTTACCAAAGACAATTACAATTGGGATTATTAGCCGTTGAAACCCACGATGATGAAACGGCCCAACCGGAATCAAGCCAACAGCAGGAAGAA
>JAPYOO010000569.1 GCA_029938135.1 Bermanella sp.
TAAAGGGCCCATAAAGAACTAAGCCCCTTTGTTATGCTATGAACGTAGGATTTACTCATGCCAAACATTCCTGACGTGCCCCATGGGCGCGCCAAAATCCGCAGCTGCCTGAGCGCAGTGGCCACCGCGTTATTGGTGCTGCCCTTCAGCGCCAATGCCTTGCAAGCGCCGCAAACCATAAGCTTGCAGCAGGCCCTCAAGCACACATTGAATCAAAACCCGTCGTTAAAGGTATTTGAGTTTCGCAAGCACGCGCTTAATGGCAAACGGTCAACGGCAGCCTTAGCACCCGCCTATGAACTCAGCCTAAGTGCCAATAACGTAGCCGGCAGTGGTGACTATACCGGCACCGACCAGGCTGAATGGACTGTTTCCCTGTCCTCCAGCTTCGAGCTGGAAGAACACCGCCAGGCCAGAACGGCCCTGGCCAACACCGGTCTTGGCCGCCTGGAAGCGCAATACCAGGTAGAAGCTTTGGCGGCCCTGGGAGATGTAACCCGCGCCTATATTCAGGTATTGGCCGCCCAAGAGCGGGTGGCATTGGCTCAAAGCGCCCATAAGCTAGCCCAAAAAACACTCGCTCAGGTGAAGGCCCGCGCCAAAGCGGGAGCTGCCCCCCAGGCCGATGTATTACGCGCCCAAGCGGCGGTAAGTGGTACCCAGCTTAATGTGTCGTCCATGCTGCAAACCTTGGATTATTGCAAGGTAGCTCTGGTGGCCCTATGGGGGGAAACCCAGCCAGACTTTAAGCAAGTCAGCGGCAACCTCTACCAGTTTGGTGAAGACAAATCCTTTGACGCGCTATATGAGCGCCTGCTGCAAAACCCGGCCATTGAGGTATTTGCCGCCCAGGAGCGGGTGCAGGCGGCCAACCTTAGATTCAGCCAAACCCAATCCAGCAGCGACATCAGCTGGTCGTTGGGTATTAAGCAGTTTCAACAAAGTAATAGCAGCGCATTGATGGTTGGCCTCAGCAAGCCACTGTTTACTGGGTCCCGTAACAAGGGCGCCCTTCGCACCGCCAACGCGCGCTTACATGAGGCCACCGCCGAAAAAGACGCCGCCCTACTACGCCTGCGTACCCAACTATACTTGGCCTATAACAATCGGCAGCAGGCCATGCAAAGCGTTAAAACACTCACTCACGAAATTGTGCCGGCGTTAACCCAAGCCCTTAACGATACTCGCAAGGCGTACCAAGGGGGGCGGTATCGCTATGTAGATTACCTGAGCGCCCGCCAGGATTTAATCGCCGCCCGTGCCTCGCTGATCAACGCCGGGGCCTCCGCCCTAAGTTACGGTGCCGAAATAGAACAACTGAGCGCCCAGCCACTTTCCATCGCCATTAAAGCTGCGCAGCCACACAAATTTGCAGGACAAGAATTATGACA
>JAPYOO010000173.1 GCA_029938135.1 Bermanella sp.
TAGATGGCTGCATTACCGTTTATTGAGGGTTGTCGGTACGTATTCTTGCTCGGTGAAGGCTTCAGTTTACTCGTCTGCATGGATGTACACACAGGCCCTAGTTATCAATTGTTTTTTGTAAGTTAGCTGTTAAAGTTGTGCCAGTTAATATTAAAAAACGTATTGAAACGGCGATGGAATTGCTGTGTAAGTGTTTGAGCGTAAAGGAAGATACGTATCTCTGCAAAGCCACATGCAAAATCTTATCATCACTCGATCCGCGTAACTGAATTGTCATGAATATTCATTAAATTAAAATGATATTAGTATGCTCAGTGTATTTTATGGTGGATTAATGAAAGTTGCTGACTTTATTTTCTACACTTTCATCTTACACTCAGACGTAATCTGAAAAGGTCGAAAAATGAAAATTAGTCGCATTGGTCATAGATATATTGATTCTGAAAGTGAAAAAACAATCGATGTATGGTTCCCTCGGTCTTCCAAAAAATTGAAAAGAAGCTGTCTTGCAGAAAAGGTAGGAATAGTTAAGAGCGACTTTATAACATTAGAGATAGAGTCGTTAGACTCTCCTCCACAATCAACAGAAGAAGCATACTTACGGTTACACTTATTATCTGAATGTGTTGTTAAACCAAACGAACAAAACTTAGAAGGAATATTTTCTCTTCTTAACAATGTCGCATGGACTTCAGCAGGCCCAGTATTAACGTCAAAAGTAGATGAATTACGGGATCTAATTTCAAAAGAAAATCACCATCTAGTTATAACATCCATCGATAAATTTCCGCGTATGACGGACTATGTAATTCCTGACGGTGTGAGAATCGGGGATGCCGATAGAGTAAGACTTGGTGCCCATTTAGTGCCCGGAACAACCGTCATGCATGAAGGGTTCGTTAATTTCAATGCCGGTACTATTGGTGAGTCTATGATTGAAGGAAGGGTAACGCCGGGAGTGATTGTGGGTAAAAATTCTGATGTTGGAGCCGGAGCCTCAATTATGGGCACTCTTTCTGGAGGCGGTAAACAGGTAAATTCAATCGGCGAAAGAAGCTTAGTGGGCGCCAATGCTGGCATTGGTATATCTCTTGGAGACGAGTGTATTGTTGAAGCTGGTTTATACATCACTGCTGGCACTAAGATTAAACTTCCTGATGATAATGTGGTATCTGCAAGAGACTTATCTGGCCAATCTGGTTTACTCTATCGTAGAAATAGTCAAACTGGTGCAGTCGAAGCGCTTGAAACAGATTCATCGCGTTGGGGCGGGCTAAATACTAACCTACACAGCAATGATTGAACAAACATGTGAAATGCGACGTTTGTATTCTACTCGTTTTACGCGGGCGCTATAGGTATCTAGGAGTGTTACTTTGAAGAAAGCTCTAATTACTACAGCAATACTAATCTCAGTATTGCTTTTGACTGCATTCATTTCATTAAAACAACTAATGGGTCATGATAATCGTGGGCTATTGTCGCTTATGTTAATGGTGCCTGTGTCCAATAAAAACGAATTCGATGGGTTTGATTACAGCCTAATGGAACGAATTCTTCGTGAACGATACATTATTGGCAGTAATATTAGTGATGTTGATTCGTTTGTTCAAAGTGCTGGCGGCGAGTGTCATCAAGATATAGATCCCACTGTACTTTCATGCAGAGTTCCAGTGATGTACGCCATTTGTATATCTGAATGGGCCGAAATAAAAGTCGATCACATCAATAATAGGGTATTCACTATCTCCGTTGAAAAGGGTTGGGATGGTTGTTGAGCATATAGTTTTCATGGTCAATACGATTGGCGTACCGTCAGTTGCTGTTGTACAAGATAACAACCAAAAGGAGCGTTGGGATATATTTCAAGAACTAGATTCCTTGTTTGAATTTATTGTTACAGATGGCAATAACCGATTAAAACGTAGTATCAGCAGTTACTAAAAAAAAGCATAGGACGCGATAAACCCGAACCCATGCATTGGGGATAAGTAATTTTGAGAAAATTAGCATGAGTCATAAATACAAAGGAAGTTGTTTGTGCGGTGCGGTTTCATTTGTTGTGGATGGTTTTAACGAAAAAGCCGCTCATTGTCATTGCACTATGTGTCGCAAATTTCATGGTGCTGCATTTGGTACATTAGTAGGGGTGACGGGGTTAAACTGGCTTTCTGGGAATAATAGCCTAAAAGAATTTGTAGCTGATAATGGTACTGTACGGACATTTTGCCAAGAGTGCGGTTCAAGCCTAGGCTTTCGGGTGAAAGGTGTACCTTCAACAGAAATGGAATTAGCGATAGCTACCTTTGACGAGGATATTCCGGTTGAAATAGACGCCCATATTTATATTAACTACAAAGTGAATTGGTGTAGGTTGCAGGATGACTTACCTAAATTCTTGGGAGGTCGAATTTAAAAGTAAAAATTTAAACGGAATAAAGCCAGTTCGCTATGTCTAGCTATACTATTTTAGTCAACAACGTGTTCGGACTCAATGTGGGCGTTACCCTAAGAAACTATTATGCCAAATGAATTAGTTAAAAACTGGTTTGTAGATCAGTTCAGTAATCTTCATCCTTTGCTGCAAAAGCTGCACACAGATGGTGGCAAGCTTATTGGCGATGTTGATATTGCTTACGGAAAAGGGCTTGCTAGAATTATTGGTGTTAGATTAGCCAATAAAATGAACTTACCTAATGCGGGTGTTCACCAATTGTCAGTCAATATATCCCATGATTCTGATGGTTTACATTGGGAGCGTTGCTTTGATGATAAAGCAGTGGTTAAGTCATTATTCAAACCTGTAGGGAACATCAAGCAAGGCTATTGGATTGAAACCACAGGGCCGCTATCAATGAAATTGACGGTAGACATTAACAATGGCGGCTGGTTTTGGCGATGTCTTAACGTTAATTTTTTAGGTGTGCCAATACCACGTTGGTTAATTCCGCACACCAACGCGTATAAAATTATTGAAAATGGTCTGTATCGTTTTCACGTTGAATTTTCATTACCAATTATTGGCTCGTTAGTATCTTATAAAGGTTTGTTACAAAAAGATGAGGTTTAATTTCAGCATGTATATTCTTTAAAAATAGACTTGCCTAAAAACACCACCCATTTTAAAAACATCACTTAATCATCCGTCTCAACCAATGTCATTAAAGACGTATTACCACCAGAGGCGGTGGTATCGGTACTCACTGTTTTTTCAGATAATAATCGTTGGATCAGGTGGTCATTATATTCGGCGGTAATAACCGGCAGTATTGCTCCACTGCGTTCGGCTAATTTTTGCATGATATAAGTAGAGCGTGCACTTTTACTATCTATCACTACCCCAGCCAATTTGTCTTCACTTAACAATGCTTCTAAGTGCTGTAATTTTGCTATTTGAAACACGCCTTTGGGCGCACCCGTTGCAATAAACTGTTGTCTAAATTCTAAAGCTTCTGCATAAAATAATTCCGATACCACCGAAATTACCACATTCCCGGTGGCCAACGCCGTTACTATTGATAGTGTCCAGTATTCAAAATTTACATCTTTATCGGCAAAACACACTAAGATGCCACGTGACTCTAAATATAAAACATTCGACTCACCCGTGGGGCCAGGCAATAACGTTGGTTTTTTTAAACGTGTCTCTATGCTAATAAGTTGCGAACGCGCCGCGGCGAGTGTTGAGTTTAAATCTTCAGCAAAATCGTCCACAATGTCCACGGTGGCTATTGAGGCTAACAACTGACGCACGGTAGAGACTCGGGTATTTAACTCGCTTAAACGCCAGTCATTTTCACTTTTGATGGCATCTTGCATAATCTGTGAGGATTGTTGTCTAGAAGCATGGTCACTGGCTAATGCTTTATCGGTTTCACTGTCCCGCGCCATTACAAGTCGGGGCGTGGCTTTTTCTAACATAAGGCGCGGCAGGTAATGGGGGCCACCGGCTTTAGGGCCTGTTCCCGACAGGCCTTTGCCCCCAAATGGCTGCACACCCACAATGGCCCCAATCATGTTGCGATTGACATATATGTTACCCGCGCGCGACAACTTTATAAGCTCTAATGCGCGCTTCTCAATACGGGTATGAATGCCCATGGTCAAACCAAACCCAGTGCCATTAATTTCCTGCATGGTTTGTTCAATATTTTTAGCCTTAAACTTAACAATATGTACACAGGGACCAAACACTTCACGTTTTAATACCGCTATATCATCTATTAGATACAGTTTTGGGGCGAAAAAAGTGCCATTATTTTTGGCAAGCTTGCACTCGTAAAGTAAGGTTGCTTGTTGCTGCATGTCATTAGCATGGGCTTGTAAACTAGACAATGCTTTTTGATCAATCACCGGTCCAATGTCGGTGGTGAGGTAAGCGGGGTCACCGATGGTTAATTCTTGCAATGCGCCAATTAACATTTCAATAATGTCGTCGGCTACTTCCTCTTGTAAAAACAATACACGCAACGCAGAGCAACGCTGACCCGCACTTTGGAATCCAGACGCAATGACATCGTCAACCACTTGTTCAGCCAGGGCCGTTGAGTCCACTATCATGCAGTTTTGGCCACCGGTCTCGGCAATTAAAGGTACTTGCTCACCACCTCTTTTCGCTAGGGTGTTGGTAATAATATTGGCCGTTAAGGTAGAGCCGGTAAAGATAACCGCTTTAATGAGTTCATTGGGCAATAGGGTTGCGCCTACATCGCCGCCTTGCGCAATTACAATGTGTACTACGCCAGAAGGCAAACCCACATAATCCATTAACTCTAGGGCGCGTATCGCAATTAAGCTGGTTTGTTCTGCGGGTTTAGCAATTACGGTATTGCCTGTTACTAGCGCCGCGGCTACCTGACCTAAAAATATAGCCAAAGGAAAATTCCAAGGGCTAATACACAGCACTACGCCTCGTGGTGCTAATCGGTCGTCTTCAGATAGCTCTTCGGCCCGCGCGGCGTAATAGCGACAAAAATCCACGGCTTCACGAACTTCGTCTACACCATCTTTGCTCACTTTACCGGCTTCTTTTATGCACAGGGCAATGAGTTCATCCATATGACGTTCAAGGATGTCGGCGGTGCGTCTAAGTAAATTGGCTCGCTCACTTATACTCACTTGTGACCATGTTTCAAAAGCTTGGTGTGCTCTTGCAAGCTTGGTTTTCATTTCTTTAACGCTATCGTAACGATGAAATCCAATTATTTCATCGTGGTTAGCTGGGTTACGTACCGCATGACAATTTTGCGGTATTTGATCTGGCTTCAGTAAATGTTTTTTAAGCCAGCGATCTAAAGATATCTTCAAGGGTATTATTTGATTGATGTCGGTAAGGTCAACCCCTTTTGAGTTGTCTCGCTCTGTGCCATATAAGTTAAGGGGTTTTTGAATTTGTCCGTTGTATTTATGTTTGAGTCTTTGGGTTTTCTCTACCGGGTCTTCTAGTAAAGACTCAACCGGCCGTGATTCATCGACTATGGCATTCACAAATGATGAGTTAGCACCATTTTCCAAAAGGCGTCGCACTAAATACGCCAATAAATCTTCATGTTCACCCACGGGGGCATAAATGCGGCATTGAATATTTTCAGTCGCCACAATTTGTTCATACAGGCTATCGCCCATACCGTGTAAACATTGAAATTCGAACCCTTCTTTATCATCACCGGCCAATTCAATAATAACCGCGGCGGTATACGCATTGTGCGTCGCAAACTGTGGGTAAATGGTATCGCGATAATCCAATAAGCGGTTGGCGCAAGCATGGTACGACACATCGGTTGATGACTTACGGGTGAAAACCGTAAAGTGTTCTAGGCCTTCTTTTTGGGTTTTTTTTATTTCGGTATCCCAGTATGCGCCCTTGACCAGTCTGACCATCATTTTACGACCCACTTTTTGGGTCAACTCTCGTAACCAATCGATGACAAAAATAGCGCTTTTTTGATAGGACTGTACCGCTACCCCAAATCCATTCCAGTCACTTAAATCGGGATCAGTGAATACTTTTTCAATAATATCCAGAGAGATATCTAAGCGTTCAGATTCTTCAGCGTCAACGGTTAAGCCAATATCATATTGCTTTGCCAGCAGGCACAGTTCTTTGAGTTTTGGTGGTATCTCTACCATCACCCTTTTTTTATGGGTGAATTCATAGCGGGGATGAATGGCCGAAAGCTTCACTGAAATTCCGGGACTTCTTCTGGGGCCTTTTCCCCTAGCCGCTTGACCGATCGCTTTAATGGATTGCGCATACGCATTAAAATAAGCGTCGGCATCCTTTTGAGTGCGTGCACCCTCGCCAAGCATGTCGTAAGAATATACAAAACCTTTACGTTCTTTATCTTCGGCACGCTCTAGTGCGGCCTTGATGGTTTCGCCCATTACAAACTGCTGGCCCATCACTTTCATGGCGATGTTCATGGCTTTACGAATAACCGGTTCGCCAACCTTGCCTAAGGTCTTTTTAAGAAATCCAAATGGGTTGCGTTGATCGGCGTAATTAACCAGCCCACCGGTGAGTAATAATCCCCATGACGATGCGTTAACAAATAGTGAGTCGCTGTTGCCCAGATGTGAACTCCATTGCCCTTTAGATAATTTATCGCTGATTAAAGTGTCCTGAGTGCGTTTGTCGGGTACACGTAATAAGGCTTCGGCCAAACACATCAGTACCACACCCTCAGCCGAGGACAGGGAATACTCATTTAATAAGGCTTCGACCACGCCATGGCCTTTTTGATCTTCACGTATTTGCAGTACAATTTTGCGTGCACGTTCCCACGCCCGACTGCGGGCACGTAAGTTAACTTCAGCACCGGGCAGAATGTATTCAACCGCAAGGTCTTCATCTATGCGGTAAAAATCACGAATTTTTTGACGAGTAGTCGACTCAGCAACTAAATTCCCATGGAATAACATTAACAGCCTCTTAAGACAGTTTGTTGGCGTGTACCTGTATTACAAATAGTGTGGGATATAGTGCCTTGTTAAGGCCTATTAGTGATCCGTCGGCAATTTTCAATACTATTAAAGAGTAGCAGTATAAATGATGGATTCACGACTAAATGTCGGTTTTATAAGCCTGCCTGACGCGGGGTCTGTGTAATGGGGAGCTGTTGATTTTGAGTGACGTATTTTGTATTGATGAGCGCCTTTCTTGCTGGTTAATATTCCCTTGGAATGAAGGTAAGTGATTGAAAACGTAGGTTTCTAAGTAAGGCAGTATGATAGGTAAGGTAAAAGCTTAGATGTGAGCGACCTCTTGGACACACGCCGATTTAGCGTATTAATAGCCTTAAACCAACTCCCTCTTTTAATGAGCTTTCTGGTTGATCTATCCATACCTATATCCATGCCCTTTAGCTGCCGCGCTGTGCCCATGTGACAAAGACAATTAAAGGCTATAGATATAGGCTTAATTAGGCGGTAGTGGTTGTTAAATTTGATTGCCTGAGTGGTATGTTGCATAGACTGGGCTTATTAATTGTT
>JAPYOO010000570.1 GCA_029938135.1 Bermanella sp.
ATGGCAAGCGCCGCACCGATATCAGGATGATGTTCCTATCAAACCATGGCGGCGTCGTTTTATGGAATGTTTATAGCGGACATTAAATGTGATAAGTGGTCATCAACTGCCAGCTTAATAAAAGTTGAGGGCAGGGCCCGCCCTCGGGGAAGTAAAGTGGCACAGAATAGTTTATTCAGGCTGCAATTAATTATTATGGGCGCCCTCAATTAGGCCCGCTAGTTCATCGCGTTTAATCAGTTGTTCTATTTCATGATTGCCCCCAGCTAGCTGACCATTAATAAATACTTGGGGAAACGTGGGCCAGCCACTCCACATTTTAATTGCTAGGCGCTGTTTCCATTTTTTTAAATAACTGCCGTATTCCAAATATTCAAAGGGAATGTCGGCCTGAACCAAATTTTTACGGACTTTTTTACATACGGGGTTTTGCGCCATACCAATGACAACAACGCCATGCTGGTTCACAGTATCTTGTACCGTTTGCACCACGCTTTGATGAAAACCCTGCATGCGTGGGCGAATATGTGGGTGGACGTTTGATTCGTTAAGCAGTGGTCGTGACATGGCGCGCCCCTAGTATGACGTTATTGTTATGAAGATTGCTCCATTTCACCTGCTTGTGAGTCGGGATGCAAGAGGCATTGTTTATGTTTGAATGTTTGAAAGCTTGGCTGCGTTTAATTTTTGTGGGGTGAAAAGGGTGGTCGTTATAGGGGGTTAAATTAAATAGGCACAAAAAAGGCGGGCACCTCAAGATGCCCGCCTTTTTGTGTCATTGCTTGTAGCTAAACTTTAAAGCAATTCAATGGCCATAGAGGTCGCTTCACCGCCACCAATACATAACGCAGCAACACCTTTTGTTTTGCCTTTATGCTGTAGTGCATTAATTAGCGTAACCAATAAACGTGAACCGGTAGATCCTACAGGGTGGCCTTGTGCACAAGCACCACCAAAGATATTCACAGTAGCCGGATCAAGGCCTAGCTCTTTAATAGGCAGCATAGCGACCATGGCAAATGCTTCGTTAATTTCAAACAAATCAACATCGTCTTTAGTCCAGCCTACCTTAGCAAACAACTTCTCAATGGCGCCTACAGGAGCCAAGGTGAATTCAGAAGGATGCTGAGACTGAGTTGCGTGACCTAAAATACGCGCCAATGGTGTAAGGCCGCGCTTACTTGCTTCGCTTTGTGACATTAATACTAAGGCAGACGCACCGTCTGAAATAGACGAGGCGTTAGCCGCTGTAATGGTGCCGTCTTTTTTGAAGGCAGGACGCAGGCTAGGGATTTTTTCAATGTTGGCGTTGAACGGTTGCTCATCGTCACTTACAACCGTATCACCGCGACGGGACTTAACCGTAACCGGTACGATTTCAGTTT
>JAPYOO010000018.1 GCA_029938135.1 Bermanella sp.
TGTCTTTGGCCATCGCTTATGCCGTGGATATTAAAGCGGGCAAGGTATATTACGGTGCCCATTCTGGTGATCATGCTATTTACCCGGATTGCCGTCCTGAGTTTGTGCATAAAATGAATGAAGTGGCCGGTATCGCTAACTATGAACACGTATCTATAGAAACACCCTATTTAAATTCCACTAAAGGGCAGATCCTTGAAGATGGAATAAGCATGGGTTTAAGCTATGAAAATACCTGGACCTGTTATAACGGCCGAGAAAAAGCCTGCGGCAAATGCGGTGCCTGTGTAGAGCGATTAGAAGCGTTCGCCCACAACAACGTCACCGACCCAGTGGAATACGAATCATAATGCCCGGTTCTCAATCGAAACCTGTCAACAGGGATCTTAGAATTAAAGAAGCCTTTTATACCCTGCAAGGGGAAGGCGCTCGCAGTGGACGAGCTTCGGTATTCATTCGTTTCAGTAAATGTAATTTATGGAACGGCCGTGAAAGCGGACGTGCCGCTGCCTTATGCCAGTTTTGTGATACTGATATTACCGGTATTGATGGTGAAAATGGTGGTACTTATAGTGTTAAGTCACTCTTAGAACTGGCATTAAAGCTGTGGCCTACGGGCCCAGAAGGCACACCATACGTGGTATTTACCGGGGGCGAGCCTGCATTGCAGTTAACCACTGATTTAGTCGCTGATTTCAAAACGGCGGGCTTTGAAACGGCGGTTGAAAGTAATGGCACCCTTCCCCTTCCAGAAAACCTTGACTGGGTATGTATTAGCCCTAAAGGCCAGAGTGACGTCATTATTCATCAATGTGACGAACTTAAATTGGTATTCCCTCAGTTAGACCTGCCTCCGGAAAACGTCAGCCACATCCGTGCCAGTCACTACTTTATCTCTCCCATGGCTTACTATGGTGAAAATGAAAGTAGCGGCATGATCGTGCGGGAGAATATGCAGGCCGCTACTCAATATTGCCTTCAGAATCCTAAATGGCGTATGTCTTTGCAAACCCACAAGTTACTGGGCATCGATTAAGCCACCTTGCAAAATTTTGGAATGCAGCTCAATATTACCTCATGTTTTAGGAGTGTGTATGAGCCGTATTCTTTTTGAAAAACACGACACCATTGCCGTGTTAACCCTTAATCAACCCGAACAGCGTAACCCCATTTCAGAAATTGAAGTGGTGGATGAGTTTGTAGCGCTATTAGAGCAGGTTAACAAAGATGATCAACTACGCTGCTTGATTATTACTGGGGCCGGCAGCGCATTTTCAAGTGGTGGCAATATTAAGCATATGCTTAATAAAGAAGGCATGTTTAAGGGCGAGGCTAACGATATTCGTGAGAACTACGCCCGTGTTATTCAGCGCATTCCTATGGCTTTATACAATATAAGCATACCTACGATTGCCGCTGTAAATGGCCATGCTGTCGGCGCCGGTTGCGATCTTGCTATGTACTGCGATATGCGTATCGCGGCCCGCAGCGCCACTTTTTCCGAAAGTTTCATTCGCGTGGGGCTCATTCCTGGTGATGGTGGCGCATGGATACTACCCAAGATTGCAGGCTTTGGGCGTGCGGCTGAAATGGCTTTCACGGGGGATTCCATTAGCGCTCAACAGGCTTATGACTGGGGCATGCTGAATAGACTGGTCGACGATGAAAATCTGTTAGATGAGAGCATGAACCTGGCAAAACGTATCGCAAAAAACCCACCTCAAGCTCTAAGAGGTACCAAGCAACTTATGCGCGCCGGCACCACTATGCCGCTGGATAACCTATTACAAATGAGTGCCGCTATTCAAGCAAACTTGCATCAAACGCAAGACCATATGGAAGCAGTTACTGCTCTAATAGAAAAACGACCTGCCGTTTTTAAAGGCAAGTAAAGAGGTAAGTATGTTACGAGCAATTTTGGTGTTATTAGTCTTATCGGCTACAGGTTGCGATATTGGCAATAACAAAAGTGACTACCTAGGAGGCTTTGCCACTCAAACCGGAAATTGTCCGGCCACTGGGGATTCGTCTATAAATTATGCAGACCAAGAAATCGAAATAGCGTTTTATTGTTTCTTAAAAAAATGTGGAAATATGCAAGGGCAGACTCGCCAAGGGGGTTACTTTCATATAAAGGACAACTCCGGTCACTATATAGAAGGTAAAATCACCCGTTACGAGGCCAGTGGTAAATGGTTTTTAAACATGAAAGGTGAAGAATGCTCCGGACATTGGTCAGCCCTTAAAAATTAAATAACCACTTGAAGTCCTGTTTAGGCAAACCTCTTTTTGCCTAAACAGAATTTACACTTGGAAGTGTTAAGGCTGCAGCCGCTCAATTGTAAACTCACCGGTGTCATTGACACTATACACAAAGCGATCGTGCAAGCGATTCTCTCGCCCTTGCCAAAACTCAATACTCACTGGCTTCACTCTGTACCCTCCCCAAAAATCAGGTAACGGTACTTCACCTTTACTGAATTTTTTTTTCATCTGAGAAAAGGCTTGTTCAAGCATTTTACGGGCTGCTATGGGTTTACTTTGCTCACTGGCCCAAGCGGCTAACTGACTATCTTTAGGGCGCGAAAGAAAATACTTAGTGACCTGTGAAATGGGTAATTTCTCGGCCACCCCGCGCACAATCACCTGACGCTCAAGCCCTAACCAAGCAAAGTGTAAGCAGACTTGATTGTTCTGTTTAATTTGCTGAGCCTTATTGCTTTGCAAATTAGTGTAGAACACAAAGCCTTGTTCATCGTACTGTTTTAACAAAACGATACGAGAACTGGGCATGCCGGACTCATCCACCGTAGCAATATTCATGGCAGTTGGGTCTTTAAATAACTTGGAAGCTATAGCTTGATCAAGCCAGTGCTGGAATTGATCCATTGGATGCTGAGCCAGTTGTTCCGAATTTAACTGGCCCGTGCCGTATTGACGACGGATTTCGCTTATATCCATGATGACTCCTAATTAATGGAGGCATTATAACGACTAAAATTAATGTGACTATCTTTGCCGTTAAAATAATTTTTATACTTTAAACTGCTGCACTGTGTCCTCTAAACGGCTACTACCTGTCGCCACGTCATCGGCAATGACAGACACGGCTCGTGCTTTATCAACTAAATCTGTGGACGATTCATTTACCCCATGAATATGCACCGAAATTTCTTCGGCGGCACCCGCCTGCTGCTCGCCTGCTGTCGCCACTTGTAAAATCAAGTCACTGACCAAGCTCACAGATTGTTCAATTTCAGCCAGCATTTCACCGGTCTGAATGGCTTCATTTTCCCCTGAAGTGGCTTGCTCACAGGCAATATCCATGGCCGATACCGCTTGCTCTGCCACTAACTGCAGACTTGAAATAGTACTTTCTATTTCATTGGTGGAGTCTTGTGTTCTATTAGCCAAAGTACGTACCTCATCTGCTACCACTGCAAATCCGCGTCCTTGCTCTCCAGCACGGGCAGCTTCAATGGCCGCGTTTAATGCCAATAAGTTTGTTTGTTCCGCGATGGCTTTTATGACATCGATGACCGTACTAATGGAAGCCGCTTGTTGAGCTAGCTGCCCGATCTCATCACCTGCCTTACGAATACTAACGGCTAACTCGCGAATAACTTTCGCCGAAGCCTGAGAACGACTTGCTCCAGCCACCGCTTGCGCTTGCGCATTTTTTGTCTCGTTCGCGGCATTATCACAATGAGACGCCACTTCTTTTGCGGTAGCGGCAAGCTGGGTTGATGCGGTGACGATTATGCCCACTTTCGTTTTTTGGCTTTCACCTAGGTTATCCACTTTTTTGGAGACCACTTTAAGCTCACTAGAAGATGAAAACAGTATTGAAGAGTTTTCACGAACTTGGCATACCACTTTTCTCAATTGCGAATACGCGCTGTTTAAGGCCCCCACTGTATCGCCCAACTCATCCTTACTTTGACTGACATATTCGCCATTTAACACAGACCGCTCTAAATCTGCCGCCATGCCCTGAGTAATACCTATATTTGCGTCTACCGACTTTTTGAGACAGGTAAACAAATAGATAGCCGCGAGTAATAAAAAGCCATAAATACTAAAAATAATTATGAGCCTATTAACGGCTTCTGATTTATAACCCTGTAAAGCCCCTTTAAATACCTGGTCATTCAGTTTATAAAGCTTAGAAAGACTAACAATGGCATGAGTACCCGTATTAAAGTAATCGGTACCGCTTACAGTGGGGGCATCTGGGTCCAACAGTTTGGACTTGGTTATGTGTTCAAAGTCACCCACAGCCGCAACAGCTTCAGCTAAAGCACTTTGAACTATTGACACATGTTCCGGGTGACTTTTACGGACCTCTTTGAACTGATTTACCACTTTTTGCATACCTATATTAATAGAGTCATAAAGCGTACTCACAAACACAAACGAAGCAGAGTCAAACCCCCCTTTTGTTGCTACACCCGCACCCTTTCCTCTGAGCCTTCCTAAGTGTTCTTGTATTTTAGGTATATTGAATACGGTAAGCTGCATAAGTAGGTAAGTATCCATGTGACTGTCTAAAATCAAGGAGCTTTCAATAGATACGGTATCCACTAAGACATTTACACTGTTAATCCACTGTGTGTGATCATTAAAACTACCCGCAGCATTGTCCGATTCAAGCTCGTTAAGTGATAACGCATGCCAAGTTGTTGCCAGATTATCCCGTTGCTTACGCGCATCTTGGCTAAAGGTAGCGGAATTAAGGTCCTGCTTAACAAGCTTTAGTCTTTTAGACATTTCCTCCTCAAGTGACGTAATATTACTGCGCTGTCCTTTATCTCCTGCTTGCCACTGCGCTAGCGCTCCTCTGTGCTTAGCGCCTATTATGCGTAAGGCATGAATACCATCAAGGGCTTGGGCGCCCTGTATTTCAAGATTAACGGTATCCACTTCGGCTTTTTCATTCAGATAAATTAGCCAGGAGCTATACATAATGGGCAATAATAACGTAAGTAAAATAACCTGAAATTTACGCGCAAATGACAATTGATTTAGAAAGGTAACGCCAACACTATAAAAACCCATACTTTCGCTCCATTAAGCTCATTTTAGTATAGACAAAAAATTAGCTTTAGCTGATACGAGTATTACCGTTAAACTAGCGCCCAATTAACACTAGGCCCCAAACATGAGCAAACATAAAAAAAAACCTATCCCTATATTTGAACATGCCATTATTGAGACACACTGTCACTTAGACTACCTTAAGGAATACAGTCTAGAGGAGGTAATAGAGCGTTCTTGTGAAGTGGGCATAGAGAAAATCATTACGATCGCGGTATCACCCGATAACCTTGAGAAGGTCATGAGCCTCGTAAAGCAACACCCTATGATTTGGGGCACACAAGGCGTTCACCCCCACGATGCCGATAAATTCACTTCCGAGACCCAAAGTCACATCCGTGAAAATGCCCAACATGAACGCATTCTTGCCATTGGAGAAATTGGCCTAGATTACTTTTATGAAAACAGTGACCGTAAAACTCAACAGCAAGTATTTGAGACTCAATTACAAATTGCCAGCGACATGAATTTACCGGTAGTGATTCACAGCCGTGATGCGGATGACGATATGATGGCGATACTGAAAAACTTTGAATTCACTCTTAAGAAACGGGGCGTTATTCATAGTTTTACCTCAGGCCCCAAGCTTGCCCAATACGCCATTGATCAAGGGTTTTGTTTAGGCTTTAACGGAATTTGTACCTTTAAAACCGCTGAAAATGTACGAGACATTATTCGTATGACCCCATTGCAACAAATAATCCTTGAAACGGATGCGCCTTATTTAACACCCGTGCCTTATCGCGGCAAAGAAAATGCTTCGTTTTATCTGCCATTTGTAGCACAGCAAGTCGCCGATGTTAAAGAAGTGCCCATTGAGCAGTTACTTAAACATGCCTTTGATAACAGCGAAGCACTATTTTTTAGCGGCGCTAAGTAGGAATAGGGATTAATAATATGTTAAGTCGCAGCGCATTTTGTAACCTTAAGCAAGTTGACGAACTAACTTGCTTACACATTGAACACCCTAATTTTTTTGCTGAAATTTGCTTACAAGGCTCACAACTCACTCAATTTAAGCACCGCTCGAAAGGCGATTTTTTATGGTTGAGTCCAGATGCCTTTTACAAAAAAGGCCGCAGTGTTCGCGGCGGAATTCCTGTTTGTTGGCCTTGGTTTGGCGCGTTAAATTTTAACCCTGAGGCCGTTAAACAAGCTGTGAACTCTGATCTCGCCCACGGTTTTGCCAGAGAGTTAAACTGGTCCATAGAAAATATTTACGAGTCAGTCCACGGTGTTCGCTTAACGTTAACGCTTTCCCATACGGAAGAGACATTAAAGATTTGGCCTCATGAGTTTCGCCTTACTTGTCATATGGATTTGGGGGATGACATAAAAATTGAACTCACCACTGAAAATATAAGCAAAACTTCAATGGCATTATCACAGGCCTTACACACTTATTTACCAACTCAGGATATTCATCGAACACGAATATTAGGTGCTGGCAACGGTCAATACATAGATGCTTTGGACAACTGGCAACTAAAACAACAGCAAGGCAGTATTGGCTTTACAGAGGAAGTTGACCGAATTTACTTGGGGGCTTATCAATATCAAATATTGTCATACAATAAACATTTTGTGCTTAACAGTAACAGTCAAAGCAGCATTATTTGGAACCCTTGGGTAAACAAGAGTAAAAAGCTTGCTGGATTTCCAGCTAATGGCTATAAAAAAATGTTCTGTATTGAAAGCGCCAATGTTTTAAGTGATCATTTAAAACTGGTACCGGGACAAAGTCATACATTAAAAATGTCATTGGGTTGCATCGATTCCGGTGGAGATGTGCACGAATAGTTTAAGTTTGCATATACATTCCCGATTATTAGGAGGAAAATTAAGCTATATCGTTACCCCTATATACGTTTCTCTATGGATATTCACTGACAGAGAGACACATTTAAAGCAATTGGATTTAAGCTGTATGAGTAAAGCTTCAGAAAAACACAAGGCTCGCATTAATGAGCTAAACAGTTTTGGAAAAAACCTAGCCAGACGCAGCAAGAGTCACTGCGAGCTGTGTGATGTGCACGGCATGAAACTTATCGTGCACGAAGTTCCCCCTGTGGACAAAGATCCCCAGTTTGATAGCTGTATCTTTATCTGTGAGAATTGCCAAGGTCAAATTGAAAGACCTAAATCAATGAATATCAACCATTGGCATTGTTTACACACTAGTATTTGGAGTGAAATACCGGCTGTTCAGGTTATGGCGGTATTGATGGCAAAACGCATCGGTGACAAAGCGGACTTTGCTGAAGAATTACTAGATCAGGTGTATCTTGAAGAGGACATAAGCAACTGGGTGGATGAAGCCATTAAGGATCAGGAAAAATAGACTTCCACGCATTAAAGCCAGCGCAGCATCGCGCTGGCAATTTCCTTATCTAAAACTCTTAACTGTCCATCATCAAACAATATATGCCAATGGCGGGTCGTCTCCTGTTTAATCCTGCCCTTACCAAACTTACTGTGCTCAACTAGCTCAAGTGACGTAACACTTTCTTGAACTGAATTGCGGTTAATTTTTGACACGGTTTTTAAATCTGGTTTTTCAAGTGCCTTCGCACTAATCTTTACAGGCCACTTAAGTTTATCTAGATACTTTTGCACGCTCTTTAAGATTCGGCGGCTTAATTTCAAATCCCCACCACCTTGCTGCCACATAGCCTTAACTTTCAATATATCGGTTATGGCCATGCTTTGTATAAAGTCACTTATTTCTTGTGAGGCCGCCATGGGCGAGCCTAAACTTGGGTCATTGGTAGGTGTAATAAAGTGCAATTGCTCGATACAGCGAGTCATAGCCACATAAAATAGTCTCCGCTCACTTTCTATAGAGGCACTGGTTTGTAATTCACCTTCGCTCTGATAAGGATAAAAGTGACTGGTTAACCCCGGTAAAATTACCACAGGCCATTGAAGTCCTTTGGCACGGTGAATAGAACTAAGGACAATTCCTTGGCGATTTGTTTGATTGGCTCTTTTTTGTGCTAATTCTTGTAGGTATTGATACGTTTGGCCCGCTGGTAAATTTAAGCGTGCTATGAAACGCACAAAGCCCTGCACTGTGGCCAATCGATCGTCCACTTGCTGCTTACTAAATGCACTGTCCGACACCCCTTTATAAAAGTCGGTTTCACGGATATAACAGTTTGCTAGTTGAAATCCCATCATGCGCTTATTTAGCGCCAACTTTACAATAGACAGACGGTTTTCCAATTGCTGGCTTTGCCATTTTGACAGGTCCGGTAGGGTTAATTGCGAAAAAACCGGCATGACCTCTCTACCGCAGGCAGCTAGGTTGCGTGCGACTATTTGTAAATCTGCACGTTTAATTTTCATAGCTGGAAATGTTAAAAACGTCAGCCAACTTTGATAACGGTTACGCTCTTTGCGCTCAATGAAAGTACCTGCCGCTATTTCCAATAACATCATGATGGGCTGCAGTTCCATACGTTGCAGAACCCACGACTGATGAGACATTTGATAAGGAATATCTTCTTGTAGAAGTGCCAACTCCAACGGTGCACTCATGCCCCATAACCTAAGCAACACCGCTATGTCTTCAAGGGGTCGATCAATGATGGCTTTTTTAATAATTACGAGTGTTTGCTGGGCGTAATCAATGTGCTGGTGCACACTCACATGGCTATCGGGGTTATTGTCTCCTGCCACACAAATTACATCTTCGCGTTGTTTGTTTTGCAGAATGAGTTGATTGCTTAACAGCGCCACATCGTGACCATAACGAAACGTCGTGCTTAGAGTATAGCGGTGAACATCATTAAAGTGTTCGTCAAAATGCTTGAGCATGAACTGAGCACTGGAGCCCCGAAACTCATAAATGGTTTGATCTGGATCTCCAATAACGACAACTTGGGAACGTGTTCCTGCCAGCGTTTGTAAAAGAAATTGCTGGATGGGATTAATATCTTGATATTCATCCACCAACACCCAGTCCATATGATTACTAAAACGAGCAGCCACATCTGGGCGCGCACTGAACACTTGGCAAGGGTCGTACAACATGTCCGAAAAGCCAATGCGTCCATGCTCTTTACGCCAATTTTCATAAGCATCAAATACTTTGGCAAAAAAGGCGCAATTTTTTGGTAAACCCGTTTGTTTGAAAACTAATTCTGCAGGCTCTAGACTGGCTTTAACGTTTTCCATGAACGACATCATGGGATCTAACCACTTCTTTTTATCTTGCAGGATCTCCAGAGCCGTTTGTTTATTAGCGTGCTCTTGTAAAAGACGCCACAAAATATACTCTTGCTCAGATTGAGAGATTAACTCTTCTTTAAACTGCCTTAAAATACCTTCACTAATGAGGGAGTTATAAATTTTAAGGCCCAGTGCATGAAAAGTGCGTACTTGTGGCAGTTGAGTATTGGGTATCAGAGCAGACAACTTACTTGAGAAGTCTAGTTGTGCTGATTTATTGTACATAATCACTAACAAGCGTCGTGGGTTTTGGCCCATCTGTAAACGACGCTGAATAAACAAGGCAAGCGTCGTGGTTTTACCTGCACCCGCTACGGCAATAACCTTCGCATGACCATTTTCATGGTTAATGATTTGCTCTTGCTCTGGACTTAACTGCAATGATGGACCCAAGGGTAGTCTGTATTAAAGGGAGGCTATTTTAAACAATATCCTTAGCCTTAACAGCTCGTTTTGACTAAAATTCGCTCTTAAATTAGGATATTTCCTCAGCAATAGTGCTAGAATCCACCTCCAATTTTTTTCACGTACTAAAACACACACATAATCTGGAGTTGCCCATGTTTGACGTAAACGAATACTTTGAAGGTAATGTTAAATCTATCGCTTTTAACACTGAAACTTTGCCTGCTACATTAGGTGTTATGGCACCTGGCGAGTACACGTTTGGTACTGACCGCAAAGAAACTATGTCTGTCGTTAGCGGTGCTCTTACCGTTAAGTTACCAGGACAGGACGACTGGAACACCTTTAATCAAGGTGAGCAGTTTAAAGTGGATGCTAATGTAAGCTTTGACGTTAAAGTGGCCACCGCCACGGCTTATATGTGTATTTACGGATAAGACGCTTTTAGGCGTTGTATGCTTTGATTATAGTCATTAAATACAGCGCCTAGCTTTTAATTATTTACCCCGATTTTCTGGTCAGCAATCTCTTTTCTGACTATATTTAAAGTGTATGGATACAACACTTTATTCAATTACCCCCTTTGATTGGCCCTCAATCTTTACTGCACTTGCCTGCGGCACGATCATAGGTATTGAGCGACAATTACGTGGTAAACCGGCGGGTATTCGCACCTCTGCACTTATCATTTTAGGCACCTACATTTTTATGGCGTGCTCCATTTATGTATCCCAAGCTGCCACCATGACGGATCCCTCTCGTATTATTGGCCAGGTGATCACCGGTATTGGTTTTTTGGGCGCTGGCGTGATGCTAAGCAAAGGACGCAGCGTTTATGGCGTCACCAGTGCTGCGACTATCTGGTCTTTGGCTGCGATAGGGGTGTGCATTGGCATAGGGCAGCTTGGAAGTGCCTTTAAATTGTCTATTGTGGTGGTGGCAGTATTATTTGGCGTGGATATATTTGAGGATTACAGTCAGCGCATTGGGCAGCGAATGCAAAGCCGCTATAGCGATTGGCGTAATAGGGATGATGAGTAGTATTAACATACAGATAAATATGCCATTTAACCAACATACGCTACACAGGTGTAATGCAGATGGAGACGTACTTATCTGTACTTAGAAGTATTAACCTTCTTGATAATTAACGCTATACCCAGCCTCAGCCGTTGTACCCAAAGACTTCACCAAGAATGGCAAGCCCTCTTCCAATTGCTTAGCTAAATTCCAAGGGGGATTGATCACTGCCATCCCGCTGCCATACATACCCGGTGCTTCATTTTCACCGCGAACCCACAAGCGAACATCTAAAAAGCTTTTACCCCCAGCTAAACTTAATTGCCTAACCATGGTTTGCGCCATGTCTTTTTTGTTATCGGTTAAACTGTCGGTTCGGTTAATCAACGGATACCATACGATATACACGCCGTTGGCAAACCGTTTAATGCTGTCTTTTAAACTGGCCACTACTAACTTGTATTCATGGGCCTGCTCATATGGGGGATCAATCACCACCATCGCGCGCTTAGAAGTTGGCGGTAATAACGCTTTTAATCCAGCAAAACCATCTTGTTTTTCAACTTTGACATTACGTTTATCATCAAAGTTTTTCTTCAGTAATACGTAATCTTGTGGATGTAACTCAAACAAACGAGCCTTATCTTGGCTGCGCAGGCACTCATTAACAAACCATGGGCTACCCGGATAAAGCTTAAGGTTGCTTGAGCCGTTAAGCTGTTTAATTAAATCTGTGTAGGGCATCATGGCAGATGGAATTTTTTTATCCCAAATAGCCTTAATACCTCCTTCAAATTCAGCCGTTTTATTGGCAATGCTGCTTTTTAAACTGAAAACACCGGCACCCGCATGGGTATCTACGTATAAAAATGGTTTGTCTTTTTGGCCCATGTATTGGGCGGTTAAAACACACAACCAATGCTTAAGTACATCGGCATGATTGCCCGCGTGAAAACCGTGACGGTAACTTAACATGTATATTCTCTTAAGACGCTCGCCCGTAAGGGTTTGCATCAGGCGGTACAAAAAATAAAGGCTGCACTAGGCAGCCTTTAAAGAAATAGTATTTATACTTACAAACTCGCTACGCAAAAAGCCGCAACCGAGGTCATTACGATGGTATAAGGCAATGCCATCCACACCATTTTCCCGTAAGACAAGCGAATCAGCGGAGCAATAGCAGACGTTAATAAGAATAAAAAGGCAGCCTGACCATTCGGTGTCGCAACACTTGGCAAGTTAGTACCGGTATTTACGGCAATGGCCAATAGATCGAAGTGTTCACGAGTAATATCACCCGCATCCAAAGCGGCCTTCACTTCGTTAATATATACGGTTGCTACAAATACATTATCACTGATCACAGACAAAATGCCGTTAGCAAAAAACATAATGAGAGGCTGGGCCGATATACTTTGTGTAAATACCCAATCAATAATAGGTTGAAACAAGTGTTGATCATGGATCACTGCGACTACCGCAAAGAATACAATTAACAAGGCCGTAAATGGCATGGCTTCTTCAAATGAATGGCCAATTTGGTGTTCTTCGGTAATACCATTTAAAGCCGTTTGCAATATGATGATCGTTAGGCCAATTAAACCCACTGGTGCTAAATGAAGTGCAAGGGCTATTACTAAGAATACCGCAGCACTGGCTTGAATCCACAATTGAGCCACTTCATGTTTGGTTCGCTTTTCAGATTCATATTTATCGTAATCGCGTAAAATGTTAAACACTGGCTCTGGAATAGTTTCTCCGTATCCAAATAATTTGAATTTTTCTACTACCACTACCGTCATTAAACCGGCTACAAATACCGGTATTGATACGGGTGCCATTTGTAAAAAGAACGTAATAAAGTCCCAACCGGCCTTCTCAGCAATCAATAAGTTTTGAGGTTCGCCCACCAAAGTAGATACACCACCCAAAGCCGTACCCACTGCACCATGCATCAGCAAACTACGTAAAAAGCTGCGAAACTGCTCTAAATCGGTTTTGTGATGGGCATGAACGCTTTCGTCATCACCATGATCATGGTCATCGTGATGATAATCACGGCCTGACGCCACTTTGTGGTAAACACTGAAGAAACCCACGCCTACAGAAATAATAACGGCGGTGACCGTTAATGCATCTAAAAATGCCGACAATATCGCACACATAACACTAAAGGTTAAAGAGAGTAAAACTTTAGAGCGCACATTAATCAATAGCTTAGTAAATACAAATAGCAGTAGGTTTTTCATAAAGAAAATACCTGCCACCATAAACATCAATAACAAAATCACTTCAAAGTTAGCGATAATTTCATGTTTCACTGCACTAGGACTCGTCATCCCTAGTGCCACGGCTTCAATCACCAGTAAACCACCTGGTTGTAACGGGTAGCATTTAAGCGCCAAGGCAAGCGTAAAAATAAACTCTAAAATTAGTGCCCAACCGGCCACTGTGTAACCAATATCTGGAATCATCACCAATAAAGGGTTGATTAATAAAAAGGCAATTATGGCCTTTTTATACCAGGACGGGCTGTTGCCCAAAAAGTTGTGATATAGACTGCTCATAGGCTTTATCTTATTTTAAGTGATGATTCTTTTATTGGCGCTAAATTACTTAAAACTTAGCCGCCAGTTGTGTTCATAAAGCGCAATATTTTAACCTCTTGAGCTAAATTAAAGTAGTGCCTTTCGGGTTTAATAAGCATCGCATCTCGAATTGCTTGCTTAATAGGCTCTAAATCCCCAGGGTTTTGACGAACTACTTCCCTTAAGTCAACGCTGTGTTCATTTCCTAAGCATAGTAGTAATTTCCCTTCTGCGGTTAATCTTACTCGATTACAGCTTCCGCAAAAATTATGACTGTGTGGAGAGATGAATCCCACACGACTTTTATGGCCATCGTTAAAGCGCCAATACTCACTTGGACCACCACTGGTGTGGTCAATTTTTTCTATTGGGAATTGAGCTTGAATGAGCGTGCGTATCTCATCACTGCTCATGAAGGTTTGCTCACGATCATGTTCACTGATTTGCCCCAATGGCATTTCTTCAATAAAACTAATGTCCAATTCATTCTGACGAATATAGTTTATCAAATCTAAAATTTCATCATCGTTACGGCCCTTTAAAATAACCGCATTAAGTTTAATGTGAGAAAAGCCCTGTTGTTTAGCAGCCTGAATACCCGCTAATACCGTTTCAAGATTGCCCGTTCGGGTTAACTCTTTAAATCGCTGTGGATTTAAACTATCCAAAGAGATATTTAATCGATTTAAACCCGCTGCTTTTAGTTCTGAAGCCAAACGCGGTAACTGACTGCCATTACTGGTCATATTGAGTTCTTTTAAACCCGGCAACGCGGCTATATTCCCCACTAACTGAGCAACGCCATTTCGAACCAATGGCTCTCCCCCCGTTAGGCGAATTTTTTTAACCCCTAGCTCCACAAATGCGGTGGCAATTAATTGTATTTCTTCCAATGACAAAATTTGTTCACGGGGTAGAAAGGTCATCTCTTCCGACATGCAATACACACAACGAAAATCACAACGGTCAGTGACGGAAATACGAACATAATCCACCACTCGATTAAACTTATCTACTAACTGTTCGGCCATAATCTGCACTCAAGATGAGCCTCTGTAAAGATAACGCCATACTATCAAGAATAAAAAGCCCCTCGCCAGTTTAGATATGGAATTAACTGTTTTTATTGAAGAACACAGATATAAGCACAGGCGTGAGGCGGGTTAACTAAAGAAAGCACTATAAAAGGCCGTTTTAGCCTTTTAAAACAGGCTAAAGGCCCTATGAAATGAAGGGCTATGCTGTAAGGGCCTCTTTCACATCTAAGTGCCGCTCAAGCGCTGCCATACCCTGCGGTAGGTCAACAGGCGCCCCATTATTTTTTAAACTCATGCCAAATGCATGTAAGGTTCGATATAGATTATGAGCACGACTTTGCTCTCCCATTTGACCAATACGCACAATGGGCAAGCCAAATGAACCCGATATCTCAACTTTATATAGATTCGACATGGTCGCCAACACTTGTTTGCCATCAACGCCATCAGGCAGGCGAATTCCCACCACACTGTTTAAACGACTTTTAGGCGCCACAAACAATGCTAAGCCCATGGCTTCAATAGCTGCTTGCAAAGCTTGGCTGCATACCAAGTGACGATCAAATCGCTTTTCTAAGGTTTCTGAGCAAACCTGTCGCAGCGCCTCGTGTATTGCTAAGATTCCACTCACTGGAGCCGTGTAGTGATACCCTTTCTTTTCCCAAAATTGCAAAGCCAATCGAGCATCTAAACACCAATGTGGCATGGGGGCAGAGCGATTCACAATCTCCGGCCAAACGTGTTCACTAAAGGCAATTAAAGAAACCCCTGGAATTGAGGCCAATCCTTTTTGGCCACCGGTAATGACGACATCTACCTGCCATTCATCCATTTTCAATGGCATTGTGCTTAACGTACAAACAGCATCCACTATGGATAACACCCCATACTGGCGCGCAAGCTTTGTGATGTCAGCCAATTGATCATTCCAAACCGTACACGAGGTTTCCCCTTGCACCAACGTAATCACATCAAAGTCGCCGTTTTCAAGTAAGGTTTTCACTTGTTGCGCTTCACAGCCCTGCCCTTCCGGTAAATCTAATAGAGTCACTTCCCCGCCTACACGGGTGGCCATTTCAGCTAATCGTGCACTGAAGAAACCATTATTAATGCACAGAACCTTTCGACCAGGCCACACAAGGTTAGTGATCGCCATTTCCATGGCCGCACTGCCCGGTCCCGCAACCCCTAAAATGTGCTGACTACGGGTTTGAAACACATACTGAGCCATCAAGCGTACACGCTCGATGACCTTATTCATGGTTTCGCCCAAATGGTTAATCACCACGGAATTTGCCGATGCGACTTTTTGAGAGACCGGTACCGGTCCTGCTCCCATGAGCAAAAGAGGCTCGTCTGGCAAAATACTATCTAAAGGAAGATCGGTTGGAGGTAATATTAAGGTGCTATTGGTCATAAGCATGATCCAAAGGGGCGTGCGCCCCAGTAAAACGGTAGAAGAGTGTCATTAAAAACGAGCGCGCAGACCCAACATTGAGCCTTCAGCCAGCTTGATTTCGTCATCATTTTTATCAATTACAGCCACATAACGATAATGTGCATAAATGGCCACATCCCAACTAAAGGCATATTCAACCCCAAGCTGGTATTCATATTCTAGTTGAGCTTGATCGTCCCAGTCACTGCTTAGGAAAAACGGGCGGATATTAAAACCAATATTACTTTGCAAGCCCGCAACCACAGGTATGAATAACTGAGTGCGAAACCCTATGCCGGTGCGTTTATAGTTATCTAAAGAGTCAATGCGGGTTTGTGATAATTCAAAATCAAATTCTGCCCCGCCATTAAGGCTTGGGTCTTTAAGGTAACCAAAGCCGCCAGCTCCTAAGGCTAAAATTTCAACTTCTTGCTCTTCTTGATTGACGCCCATTACTTTAACAGTGTCTTCACTATTGAAGTAACTCAGGTAGAACATGCTGGTGACTTTCTCGCCTTCACTGCCAGGAGGGGTTTCACCCACGCCTATTCGCAGCTGCGTCATTTCATCACCTTGTGCCAAATCTAAAAATAAGGTGTCATATTCGGCATGGGCGGAGGCTGTGCAGAGCATCAATGTGCTCATGAAAATAGGGATGGATAAGCGTAACAATAATGAATTCATGTAAATAACCTCGATGTCGGCCCAGAGCATAACAAAATAGGCCTGCTTATCAATAGTTTAGCCCGTAACGGTGGGCTTTATAGACATACTACTTAGGTCCCATGCATGTCTGGCCTATTGGATATGGGCGTACCCCCTGTTTTGCCTAATAATAATGATCATCTACATACACGAACCCACAGGCAAGCCATGAGTAAAATATTATTTATTGTATCTCTAATCATGCTCACCAGCGCCTGCGTACCTACCTCTTACGAGGCGTTACCTGAACAACAAAGCCCTTTGGAAAGTTTTTGGCAAAAGAGTATCAGCACCGACATCACTCAATACTCCTGCATCGTTTGCCATCACAGTGAAAGCATTGCCAGCGAAACCGACTATGTTTTATTGCAAAACAACGTAGATGATTATTTGGATAAGAATCTAGAGATTACACTGGCGTACCTAGAAAAAAGTGAGCAGCACGGGCAACTCTTTTTAAGTAAGTCTCGCGGCCTAGATCACACTCAAGTGTTGAATGTTGAGTCAGATAAGTACTTAACATTGCAATCGTTTGTTGAGATGGCTACCCAGCAGGATGAAATTCGCGCTTCTGCCATTAGCTATTACAAAGCCTCGCTATCAGATAACCTGATGCAAACTCAATGTCTTGCCTGCCATGTTGAAGAAGGGTTAGCCGCCAGCACCGGGTTAGTGTTAACCGACGCCAACACAGCTAATCACCAGGATATTAATGCTAACCGCGTTATTAACTTTGCATCACTGTCAAACACCAACTTTGATAACGTATTATTGAAAGCCACAGGCTTTGATCATGCGGGTGGCGAAGTGGTGGCCAGCGACTCAGAAGAAGCTGGCTTTTTAATGGCGTTTTTAAGTTTATTAAATCCTAGCAGCACACAATAATTAGGCGGTTTAAATTCGCCCACCCCGCCTATTTGCACCCTTTATTACATGTTAGGTGCGGCCGATTAACGTGGCTCTCTTTGGGGCTGGGTACCCTTCGATGGTTTTCGTAGGGTCTTGGGGATCTAGAAAGTCTTTTAACGAGTTAAATTCCATCCAATCGGTACTGCGTTGCTCTTCAATGCTAGTGACATTTTGCTCCACCACTTTTACATCTTTAAAGCCCGCTCGTCGCATCCATAAACTTAAGGTTTCAACTGTGGGTAAAAACCACACGTTGCGCATCATGGCATAACGATCTTCTGGCATAAGTACTTGACCAAGCCCACCATCAACCACTAGGGTTTCCAATACGACTTCGCCGCCGGCCCGTAAAGCCTGATGCAATTCAGATAAATGCTCTATCGGCGAGCGACGGTGGTATAACACACCCATTGAAAAAACCGTATCAAACGCCCTTAGCCCCGCGGGCACATCTTCCATTTTTAACGGTAAGAAATGCGCAGGTACCTCTTTTCCTGCCGCCACTAAATATTTTTTCATGGCTTCAAATTGCCAAAAAAACAACTTGCTAGGGTCTACCCCAATAACACGCTGAGCGCCCTCTCCCAGCATGCGCCACATGTGATAACCCGAACCACAGCCCACATCCAGCACCCGGCGATTTTTTAATGGGGAAATGTGCTCTCTAATGCGCTGCCATTTCCAATCGGAATGCCACTCAGTATCTATGTGATGGTCAAAGAATTTAAACGGACCTTTGCGCCAAGGCTTTAAGCCTTTTAACGCCGCTAATAATTGCGCCGATTGTTGTGTATCTATATTGGGGCTTGATACCGTTAGAGTATCCTGATTAATTTGGGCCGCAACCGACTCTATATTTGGCAGCGCTTTAAAGGCTTCACCCCAGCGCTCCATGTCTCCATGAGCTTGCCCCATGAAAGCGGTTGCTAGCTGAGCCTCAAGTGTATTTTCCCAAATTTTAAGGCGAGTCTCATCGGCTTTAAGGTATTCAAATAGCTCGGTGTAATATTCTAAAAAAGGCATGACACAACCTATTTGATGGCAATAAAAGAGGTGAAATTAAAACACTGATACCACTGACTGGCCTGACTAAAACCCGCAGACTTTAAGCGATCAATATGTGCTTGAGCCGTCTCGGGGAGCAATACATTTTCCAACGCGCTGCGCTTTTGACTTACTTCTAAGTCGCTGTAACCGTTAGCGCGTTTAAAGTCCCAATGGAGCTGCTCTTGTAGCGTTTGCTCCATGCCTTCAAAACATATTTTTTCTGAAAGAATAAGCGCGCCACCTGGCAACATGGCATCAAACAACGTTTGAATTAAGGCTTGGCGTTTATCAGGATCAATGAACTGCAAAGTAAAGTTAAGTGTCACAACCGAGGCATCAACATATGGGAAGCGAGTAATATCGCCTAGATGTAATTCCACTGGTACATTGTCGCTAATGCCTGCTTCAATAGCTTTATCACTGTCTTTATCAACGTAGGTCTGACAACGCTCCAACATGGCTTGCGCATTATCAATGCCCACCACCTTGCAGTTTTTAGCCTTCACGCCATTACGCATGGCCAATAACGATGCCCCTAACGAGCAACCTAAATCATATAGTTGGCTATTATCCTGAGCATAATGCTCACTGATAACGCCAATCATGGGGATAATAGTGGTGTAGCCAGGCACAGAGCGTTTTATCATGTCAGGAAACACTCGCGCCACGGCGTCATCAAAGGCAAATGCACCTAGTGACGGATGATTCTGGGCGTAAATATTATCTCGCGACATGACGGTTCCCAATACGGTTAAATTTGTAGGGCGAAAAAACCGTGCATTGTACGGCTTTTGTCACAAGCCGCCAGTGAAAGCTCACCTATTGCTGTACCCAACGTTATTTTGCCTGCGATAAAATCCAGCTTAATATTTAAAGGGGGCCTAACTGCCGCCATTTGATAGCCCGGGCTTAACTAAAATGACAATAGCCTCGCAAAGCTTTTTAATATCCAAGGGTTTGCTCAAATAACCATTCATGCCTGCCTCTAAGCATATTTCTTTATCCCCCCTCATGGCATTAGCCGTTAATGCGATAATAGGTACATTTATGTATCGCTTACCCCCTTCACCTCGGCGTATGGCACTGGTGGTTTGCAAGCCATCCATAACCGGCATTTGGCAATCCATTATCACCCCATGAAAAGGCGATTCATCAGGGCAATTTTTTAACATACTGATAGCATCCTGCCCGCTAAAAGCAGTGAAGGCCGTGTAGCCTAAATCATCTAAAATGGCACTGGCCACTTCAAGGTTTATGGCATTGTCGTCCACCACTAATATTCGAATATCACTGCCATCATGGTGCATGGTATCTATATACGTGTGGGTCAATTTTTTAGGCTCACCATCTAACGGATCGACCCCTTGAACACCCTGTTGTATAAGTAAAGATAACGCGGATTGTAAATCACCGTACGTGGCAGGCTTAGGAAAACAAGCACTGACCCCAAGTGCCGAAAAAGTGGATTCATTGGCAATAGACTCTATTGGCGTCATCATTACTATTTTCATTTTACTCGATTGAAACGACCTTTTACTTTGCTCTTTCAAAGTTTTAGCCAACTCAATGCCATCCACATCAGGCATTTTTAAATCGATAAGTCCCAATTCAAAAGGTTCGTTAGATGTATCGCTTAGAACCGCCAGGGCTTCTTTAACGGTTTGTGCTGTTCTCACTTGCGCGCCCCAATCTTGTAACTGGGCATTTAATACTTGCAAACTTTTAGCATTATCATCGACCAATAATATTTTTTGGCCGTGTAACACAATGGGGCCATCAATCTGAGCCAAAGACTTTGCTACTTGTAAATTAATACTCACAACAAATTTACTACCAACACCTACCTGACTCGTGACCGATACTGTTCCACCCATTAATTCGCATAATTTTTGAACGATGGCCAACCCTAAACCGGTACCACCAAATTCCCGTGACGTAGAGCTTTGTACTTGAGTAAACTGCTCAAATAAACCATCCACTTTATCTTCGGGTATGCCCATGCCCGTGTCAGACACAACCACACCCAACAGCCAGCCCTCGTCTGCTTGCTGTAAATCAGCAAGAATCACCACCTCTCCATGCTTAGTAAATTTTATGGCATTACTGACCAAATTTGACAGAACTTGACGCAACCTCGTGGGGTCGCCGTGCACCCACGTCTCTTTTACATCTTTGAAATCCAATATCAATTCTAAATCTTTGACTTCGGCTTGAAAAGCCAGTGCCTCTGCTAGGTCCCCCAGCAACTCCCTTAAATCAAAGTCTATAAACTCCAACTCTTGTTTACCCGCTTCCACCTTAGAGAAATCTAATATGTCATTTATTAATAGCAATAAAGATTCGGCGCTGCTGCGAGCAAGAGCTGCACGATGCCTTTGCTCTTGGGTCAATGAACTGTTTAATAACAACTCTAACATCCCCAATACACCATTAAACGGCGTACGCAGTTCATGACTCATATTGGCCAGAAACTCCGATTTATGACGATAGGCCGCCTCTGCTTTTTCTTTTTGCGCCGTCAGGGCGTTATTGAGTAAGTGCCTACTATGATCATAAACCCGAGCAACAATGGCCACAAACATCAAAGAGAATATCCCCGTCACCATCCGTCCAAATAATGAATCATTAGGTAATGGGTTTTTAATTACACCGGTTAAATGAAGGTAATACAGGACCAATAGAAGCAAACTCAATAAAAAGAACGTCATGACTGCGCGTAAGGTATGAGCAATGAACTGCGAGACCAATGGAATGGCTGGCAACCAAATAAGCGCCCGTGACGTTAACCCGCCATCGCTATAGGCTGTTGAGAATAAAGAAAGCATGGTCAGTAAGACGGCTAGGTCAGCTATTTGGTTTAAATGGTTAAAACAGCGGTAAAAGACTAATAACGAACCCAACAGAATAGGCCCAAGTAAAGCCGTTTGAGTTGAGGCTATCCAGCCTGAATGAATATACCTAACGACAAAGAGTAACGAGCCAAATAACAAGGCGTAACACAGTATCCCCACCAATAACCGTGCGCGCCGCAACTGCTGGCCTGACAAGACCTCAACATCGGGTATTAAGCTGTCCAATCCTTGAGTATGGTTAACCCCAAGTCTTTGCCGGAAAGTCATAAACGTAACGTGGCCCTGAACAGTGGGAGATGGGTGGATAACAGCATCTTTAAAGTTTAGGGCAAGTTGAGCAAGGCACAACTGCTAACCACAAATACTCGTCCCCGCAGGCAAAGGCTTGCTATAATCCGCGTTCTTTTCTTAAGTGTACTCCCCCATGGCCCTCACCATACTTTACCAAGACGCGCATATAGTCGCGGTGAACAAACCCAGCGGCCTACTGGTGCATAAAAGTTGGGTGGCCAAGGATGCCAAAGAATTTGCCTTGCAGATGGTGCGCGACCAAGTAGGCGAGTTTGTCTATCCTATTCACCGGCTAGACAGGCCTACATCAGGGGTGCTGCTATTTGCTTTCAGTGGCGAGTTGGCGGGTATTATTCAACAAAGTTGGGAGCAGACTGAAAAAACTTACTGGGCATTGGTGCGTGGCTGGTTAAAAGAGAGCATTTTGGTTGATCACGCTTTAAAAGGCATGAAAGATTACGGCCAGGATCAAGATAAAAGCCAAGAGGCACAAACAGAATTTAAGCCGTTGGCCCAAATAGAAATTGACGCCACTATTGATCGTTACCCCAAGAGCCGCTTTAGCTGGATAGAAGCGGCCCCAAAACAAGGACGCACCCATCAAATTAGACGCCATTTAAAACACCTTAGCCACCCCATTATTGGTGATGCACGCTATGGCAAAGGCAACTACAATCGCTATTTTAGTGATCAGTTAAACTGTCACCGACTACTATTACACGCTCGCAGCTTAGCCTTTACGCATCCGGTAACCGAAGAAAGGATTGAAATTATCGCGCCTTTAGAGAGTCATATGGAGGCTTTGTTTTCAGACTTTGGGTTTTCACAAGCACTTTAAGCACCTATTCAACCAGGGTCTAGAAATAAACACTCGGCCCTAGGCTTTTAATACCTCTCACCACGTGCCCCAAACATCCCCACCAATAAACTAGTTATATATTCTGAGTAACAAAGCAATATCTATTCACTATATGGTAATTAACGACGCTTTCATTAAACTGCGCCACATAATTAAAACTGCATAATTATCGCGGAAGTACGACCCATGCCCCCAATACAGAGTCTAAATAAGAAATTAACCACTTTGCGCGAAATTTTTGCTCAAGGTGGATTATCGGGGATAACTCAAACTCTACTTAAAAAAATATGCCCATCCGGAAACTATTTCTTTTCTTGGGACAATCGCGTTTTATTGGAGTGCCCTCCTACCTATCTAGCTACGCTCGAATCAAGCAGTACCTATAGCGCCAAAATATTTCGTGATGATGAGGCGTATTGCCTTGTGGGAGTCAATGCGCAAAGTTTAAAGTCGATACGTGCTGCGATTAAGAGAAATGAAGCTTGCTGGGCTTTAATGGAGGATGAAAAACTATTAAGTTATGTCTGGATTAGCCAAAAAAAAACACCTATCTGCTCAGACACTGCTTTTTTATTGCCCAATGTACCCGTGAATTACTGGTGGCGTGATATATATATTACACCTGAATACCGTGGAACTGGAAAAATTAGCGAACACCTATACCACTGGTTTCAGAGTATTCCAAATACAGGTGATAGCAGACTATTTTGTGAAATCAGCCCTGATAATACCCCCTCACTGGTCGCCCATAAGCGTAATGGCTTTACAGTTATAGGCACGTTAAAAATGGTTTGTTTACTGGGTTGTCGTTTTTATTATTTATCAACGCCACAAACGTCAGGTTTCAGCTATCGCTTTTATCCCCGCAACATTTATTATTCTTAGCGGTCAACAGTTATCAATGAACCTACCTAAAAACCCTGATCTAGCCCATGTAAAGCACTGTCGTGTCATTTTTTGAATGCGTCACGTAGGTGTGGGTAAGCCTGGGCCACACTGTCCACGATGAGCTCTAAAGGTACATCTTCGAACGTGCCATACTCAGTGAGGTATTCCATATGGCGAGCACCCTCTCCATTGTGCTCATGAAAAATTGAGTCGTCACAGCCATTAAACTCCAAGGGGGCCACTTTCATATGCGCGCACAGCTTGGCATCAAATGCAGGCGTCGCTTTCACCCACTTCCCCGCTAAAAACAATTCAATGTAACCATGCATCACAAACACGTCACTTTTAAGCCATTCAACCAAACCAGGGCTTGATAAATGATTACGCACATCTGCCAGCCCCAATCGAGCCGGAATACCATTTAACCGGCATAACGCCCCCAGTAATATGGCTTTGGGCACACAATACGATTGCCCTTGCAGCAAACAAACACTGGCCTTAAATCCGCAAGCTGCGGGGTCAAAGGTATATGGGTTGTAAATAATGTCATCTCGCACAGCATAATAGAGCACCACGGCTTTCTCTACATCGCTCATGCCTTGCTCAATTGTGCTCTGGCTGAACGCTTGAATGCCAGCATCATTAAAATCAAAGAAGGCACTCGCCTTTAAATACGCCTGCATAAATACTCCTTAACATTGGCACCAATACCCCATTCATTAAAACCTTTGACTATGACTTGGCCAATAACCACATCGCTCAATATTCATGGCATCTGTGATTTATGTTCTTTTTTAAACATCTGTATGAAAGAAATACAGACACCAACAGGGTTCCTTGCGGTTACCCACATTTCCTGTGGATAACTTAGTTAATAACTTATTGAAAAGGTTCTATAAGCCCCGTGTAAGCTGACGGTAGATCAAATTGGTTTTTTTTCAAACAATTAGTTTTAGTTATACTTTTCAAACACTTAGCGAAGTCAACAGATCAAGTGGGCCAGCCACACTATTAGCCTGACCGTTTTTATCTAAATCATCCTCAATGTGCATAACAACCCAAGCAGCCGCTTGTTTTGTACTATTGTCAGTGCCCTGCCAATAGACATATTGGCGAATACCGCCTACCCTATTTAGATTATTACGTTGACGTAAACGTCAACTAGATCTAGAGTTATAAAATGAGCATAAAAAATCAAAACCACAACAATGTTGGCACCATATACAGCATCAGTGATTTGTCGCAACGATTCGACATCACTACTCGCGCCATACGTTTCTATGAAAGTGAGGGCCTACTAAGCCCTGAACGACAAGGCCAGAAACGAATCTACAACCAACGGGACTACACCACTCTTAAACTCATTTTACGAGGGAAACGCTTGGGCTGGACCTTGGCGCAAAGTCGCCAAATAATTCAAATGTACAACCCGGCGCAAAACAACCAGGCCCAGTATGAAAAAATATTAGAGATGGTGCAGCAAAGCCGAGAACGCCTGCATCAGCAGTTAAATGACATTGAAATAATGATGAGTGAGCTGGATGAC
Source organism: Bermanella sp. (assembly GCA_029938135.1). Lineage (GTDB taxonomy): Bacteria > Pseudomonadota > Gammaproteobacteria > Pseudomonadales > Oceanobacteraceae > Bermanella. Next base: position 24,916 of record JAPYOO010000018.1, read on the forward strand.
CATGAAAGTCAGATTCGCGATGCCATGAAAAAGATTTAACCAAATAGACAATTAATCTAGAAAAACCGCTATGGCTTTTCACTATTACTTAATTTAAACAAAAATAAACTAAAGAGACTGTTTCATGAAAAGCATTTATAACGAATTTAATTTTGGTTTGGGCGAGACTATCAACATGTTGCGCGCGCAGGTAAACGAATTTGCCAGCCGTGAAATCGCCCCCTTAGCCAAACAAACCGATAATGATAATGCCTTTCCTAACGATCTGTGGAAAAAATTTGGCGACATGGGTCTATTAGGGGTAACCGCAGAAGAAGAATTCGGCGGCATCAATATGGGATACCTGGCCCACGTAGTAGCCATGGAAGAAATTAGCCGAGCTTCTGCCTCTATCGGCTTAAGTTACGGTGCCTTTTCAAACCTGTGTGTAAACCAGCTAACCAAGAACGGCAGCAAAGAACAAAAAGCCAAGTACCTGCCAAAACTGTTAACGGGTGAACACATTGGTGCCCTGGCCATGAGTGAACCTAATGCAGGCTCAGACGTAGTGAGCATGAAATTGCGCGCCGATAAAAAAGGCGACAAGTATGTATTAAATGGCGGCAAGATGTGGATCACCAACGGCCCAGACGCTGACGTATTTGTAATTTATGCTAAGACCGATTTTGAAAAAGGCGCCCATGGCATCACGGCCTTTATTGTAGAGCGTGACTTCCCAGGCTTTAGCCGTGGAAAAAAACTGGATAAGTTAGGCATGCGCGGTTCCAACACCTGTGAATTAATTTTTGAAGACTGTGAAGTACCGGCAGAAAATATCATGGGTGGCCTAAACCAGGGCGTAAAAGTATTGATGAGCGGCCTGGATTATGAACGTGTGGTATTAAGTGGCGGCCCCACAGGCATCATGCAGGCGTGTATGGATTTAGTAATCCCTTACATTCACGACCGTAAGCAGTTTGGTAAAAGCATAGGTGAGTTTCAGTTAATTCAAGGCAAGGTCGCCGACATGTACAGCACTATGAACGCCTGTAAGTCTTACCTGTATGCTGTGGCCGCGGCCTGTGATCGTGGTGAAACCACCCGTAAAGATTCCGCTGGGGTGATTCTTTACTGTGCCGAAAAAGCGACCCAGATGGCGCTGGATGCCATTCAAATTTTAGGCGGCAACGGTTACATCAACGACTTCGATTGTGGTCGATTGTTACGCGACGCCAAGCTGTATGAAATTGGTGCCGGCACCTCCGAAGTACGACGCATGTTAATTGGTCGTGAATTGTTTAACGAAAGTAAATAAGACCGTCACCGCGGAATGAGGGAGTAGAGTTATTAAGTATTTAACTCTACTCCCTCATTCCTTTACGCATTCGTTTTAAAGGATTGGTTTATGCCCGTCATTCATTCAAAAATAAATATTCACTCTCCTGAATTTAAAGACAACCAAGCCCACTTACAGGGCCAGGTTGATGATCTTGAAAGTTTGGTTGCCACCATCCGTTTAGGTGGTGGTGAAAAATCACAGGCTCGCCATAAAAGTCGTGGCAAACTATTGGTACGTGACCGCATCGCGCACTTGTTGGATGAAGGTTCGCCGTTTTTAGAGATAGGTCAACTGGCGGCTCATGAGGTTTACACCGATAACGTACCCTGTGCGGGCGTGGTGGCTGGCATAGGCAAGGTCAACGGCGTTGAATGCATGATTGTGGGTAACGATGCCACTGTAAAGGGCGGCTCTTATTACCCCATAAGCGTTAAAAAACATCTGCGCGCCCAGGAAATTGCCGAGAAAAATTATCTTCCGTGCATTTATTTGGTAGACAGCGGCGGCGCAAACCTACCACGCCAGGATGAAGTATTTCCAGACCGAGATCATTTTGGTCGCATCTTTTTTAACCAAGCCAACATGTCGGCCAAAGGCATTCCACAGATTGCCGTGGTCATGGGCAGCTGTACTGCCGGAGGCGCTTACGTGCCGGCCATGGCCGATGAATCTATTATCGTCAAAGAGCAGGGCACCATCTTTTTAGCCGGTCCGCCATTAGTGAAAATGGCCACGGGTGAAGAGGTGGACGCACAAACCCTGGGTGGTGGCGACATGCATACTAGCCAAAGTGGTGTGGTTGATCATTTGGCCGAGAACGATGAACACGCCTTGCAAATTGCTCGCAACATTGTTGATCGCCTTAACTGGAAAAAACACACCGAGTTGGATGTACGTGACGTTATCGCCCCACTTCACGATGCTAAAGAGCTTTACGGCGTGGTTCCCAAAGACAGTAAAAAACCCATGGACGTGCGCGAGATTATTACCCGCATGGTGGATGGCAGTGAGTTCGACGAATACAAGGCCAGATTCGGTACAACATTAGTATGTGGTTTTGCACGCATCTGGGGTTATCCGGTGGGAATCGTGGCCAACAACGGCGTACTGTTTTCCGAGAGCGCGCAAAAAGGCGCTAACTTCATTGAACTGTGTTGTCAGCGCAACATCCCTTTAATCTTTTTGCAAAACATCACCGGCTTCATGGTGGGCAGCAAGTACGAACAGGAAGGCATCGCCAAGCACGGCGCCAAGATGGTAACCGCAGTGGCCTGTGCCAAGGTGCCCAAGTTCACTATGGTCATTGGTGGCAGTTTTGGTGCCGGCAACTATGGCATGTGTGGCCGAGCCTACGATCCCAACTTCATGTGGATGTGGCCCAACGCGCGCATCTCGGTAATGGGTGGTGAGCAGGCAGCTGGTGTGATGGCATTAATTACTAAGGGCGCCAAGGAAAAACGCGGGGAAACTTTTAGCGAAGAAGAAGAAGCTGAATTTAAAAAGCCTTTGTTAGAAAAATATGAAAAAGAAGGCCACCCGTATTATGCCTCGGCCCGCTTATGGGATGACGGGGTTATAGATCCGGCTCAAAGTCGCGACATCTTAGGGCTGGCCATTAGTGCATCGTTAAATGCACCGGTTCAGGAAACAAAATTCGGCATCTTTAGAATGTAACGGGGTTGTTATGAAAAATAAAAACTCAGGAAACACACTTAATATTAACAGTATCTTTAGAATGTAACGGAGGGGCATCATGAGTCATTTATTATTTACCATAGAGAACGGCATAGCTCGCCTTACTCTGAACAAACCAGAAATACACAACGCCTTCGACGACTTGTTAATCGCCGAAATTTTAGCAGCACTTAGTGAGATTGAAAAAAACGACCTTGTACGGGTAGTGGTACTGGGTTCCAACGGTAAACATTTTTCTGCCGGGGCTGATCTTGCCTGGATGAAACGTATGGCGCAATTGGATGAGCAGCAAAATCGTGATGATGCTCAGCACCTTGCGGAACTCATGCACAAGCTTAATGGTTTAAATAAACCCACCATCGCTTTAGTGGATGGCGCAGCCTTTGGTGGCGCAGTAGGTTTAGTGGCGTGCTGCGACATGAGCGTCGCCACTACCCGCAGTCGCTTTTGTTTAAGTGAAGTGAAAATTGGTTTAAGCCCGGCAGTGATTAGTCCGTTTGTGGTGAGTGCCATTGGTGAGCGTGCCTCGCGCCGTTATTTTTTAACCGCCGAAGCTTTTGACGCACAAACCGCAAGCAACCTAGGATTAATACACGAGGTGGTCGCCGATAAAGAGGCGCTTGCTGAAAAAGGCCAACTATTAGTTGATGCGCTATTAAAAAATAGCCCGCAGGCCATAGACAAAACCAAACAGCTTATTCAAACCGTGAGTCGCGGCGACATTAATCAACAGATGCGCGATTACACAGTGAACCTCATTGCTGCTATTCGAGTAAGCACGGAGGGCCAAGAAGGTCTGTCATCATTTTTAGAAAAGCGTACTGCAAACTGGGTGAAGGAATCTTAATATGAGCACCTCTATTAATAGAAAAACAATAACCCGCCTGCTGATTGCTAACCGTGGTGAAATTGCCATTCGCATCATGCAAAGTGCACAAAAACTCGGCATTCATTGCATCGCTCTTTATTCAGATGCCGATCGTAACGCCCTACACGTAAAAAAGGCAGACGAAGCCTGGTTTATTGGCCCCTCCCCTGCTAAAGATAGTTACCTAGTAGTAGAAAAAATTCTTGAAGTAGCAAAAAAATCAAACGCCGATGCGGTTCACCCAGGTTACGGATTTTTATCTGAAAACGCCGAGTTTGCCCAGGCGATTATGGATGCTAGCATGGCATGGGTGGGTCCACCGGTGGCTGCCATACAAGCCATGGGTTCAAAAATTGAATCCAAAAAACTCATGGAAGCCGCCAACGTACCATTAGTGCCCGGCTACCACGGCGACAACCAGGACGAAGCCTTTTTAAGTGAAGAGGTTCGGAAAATTGGCTTTCCGGTCTTGGTAAAAGCCAGCGCCGGTGGCGGTGGTAAAGGCATGCGCGTGATTGAGTCGGAAGATGAAATCGCTGCCGCCATTGCTGCTTCTAAACGGGAAGGTTTAAACAGTTTTGGTGATGACAAGTTACTGGTGGAAAAATACATCACTAGACCTCGCCACGTAGAAATTCAGGTATTCATGGATGAAATGGGCAACGGGGTTTATTTATTTGAACGTGATTGCTCTATCCAACGTCGCCATCAAAAAGTCATCGAAGAAGCCCCAGCGCCGCAGTTCAGCCAAAGTATGCGCGAGAAAATGGGCGAAGTGGCGTTGTTATCGGCTAAGGCCATTAACTATGTGGGAGCCGGTACTGTAGAATTTCTGTATGCAAACGGCGAATTTTATTTCATGGAAATGAATACCCGTTTGCAGGTTGAACACCCGGTAACTGAAATGATCACCGGTCAGGACTTAGTGGCCTGGCAGATTAAAGTGGCACAGGGTGAAAGCCTTCCGTTAACACAAGCTCAATTAAGTATTAACGGCCACAGCATGGAAGTACGCATCTACGCTGAAGACCCGGACAATCAGTTTTTACCTACTACGGGTAGACTGGATTTTGTGCAACTGCCTGAGCTGATTGACGGCAAGGTTCGTCTGGATACCGGCGTAGTGCAAGGGGATGAGGTAAGCCCGTTTTACGACCCCATGATTGCCAAACTTATTGTGTGGGGTGAAGATCGCCGCCAATGTTTAAGCACCTTAAAAAATGCCCTGCAGCAATATCAAATTGCCGGTGTCACCACCAACCTGTCGTTTTTACGCCGCCTGGTGAATGTGGCCGCCTTTAAAGAAGGCACTGTAAGCACAGCCTTTATTGAAGAGTTTTCAAGCCAGCTCACCACCGACAATCAGGTTAAACAACATCACCTGATCGCGGCCGTTTGCCAGCACATGTTAGTGCGAGTGAGCCCGGGCATTAATAGTAACGCCCAAGGGGATGCCAACAGCCCATGGCACAACATGAGTGCCCTTCGCCTCAACGCCCCTGCCCGTGAAACCTTGAGGTTGGCCTACAGCAATGGTGACGCCCTGGAAATTCAGGTGGACTCATTGGCAAGTAATGAATGGTGTCTACATCTGGAATCTGGCGCAATTAACGTTAAAGCCCGCTTAGAAGGCCAGCAATTGCAATATGAATTTAGTGGCCAGTGGCACAACGCTCGGGTGATCAATCACGATCAACGCATCTGGGTATATGACAGTCAGGGTGAAAGTGAAATTCATTATCAGCAAAATAACTTCAGCCAGGACGAAGAAATGGGTGGCAGCCTAAAAGCTCCCATGAACGGCACTTTAATTCAGCTGGACGTAACCGTTGGCCAAAGTGTATCCACTGGCGATTCGCTAATGATTATGGAAGCCATGAAGATGGAGCACGCCATAAAAGCCCCACACGGAGGTGTAGTGAAATCCATTACATTCGCGGTGGGTGACTTGGTAGGCGGTGGTGACATCTTAATCGAACTGGAAGAGGTCGATGCATCATGAGCCTACCCAGTTCCGTTGAAATCATCGAAGTGGGTCCAAGAGACGGCCTGCAAAATGAGAAAAAAACTCTCAGTGTTGAGTTAAAAGTTGAGCTCATTGAAAGACTGGCCAAGGCCGGTCTTAAAAAAATTGAAGCCGGCAGTTTTGTGTCCCCTAAGTGGGTGCCGCAAATGGCGGGCACAGATTTGGTATTGGATAGGCTCAATAACAACAAGACATTAATAAAAGATACCGGAGTACGCTACGCTGCCCTTACCCCTAACTTAAAAGGGCTGGAAGGCGCCATTCAGCATAGCGCTGGTGAGATCGCTATTTTTAGCGCCGCATCCGAGTCATTCACGCAAAAGAATATCAACTGCTCCATCAAGGAAAGCCTGCAACGCTTTGATGCCATCATGGCTCAGGCTAAGCAAATTAACCTACCAGTACGCGGCTATGTATCCACAATAGTAGGATGCCCCTACGAGGGCGACATAGACCCGCTAAAGGTGGCCGAGGTAGCAAAGCACCTTTATCAGATGGGCTGCTACGAAGTATCCCTAGGGGACACCATAGGGGTGGGCACTCCGTTGATCTTTAAACGCATGCTGGAAGCGGTGATGAAAGAAGTGCCAGTAAACAAGTTGGCGGTGCATTGTCACAACACTTACGGTCAGGCTCTGTCCAACATTTACGCCAGTCTTGAATTGGGCATCTCAAAAATTGATGCGTCGGTGGCCGGTTTAGGCGGCTGCCCTTATGCCAAGGGTGCCAGTGGCAACATTGCCACCGAAGATGTGCTGTTTATGCTCAACGGCATGAATATCCAAACCGGGGTGAACCTGGATGAAGTGGTTGAGATTGGCCACTGGATTTGCAATGAGTTAGACAGAGAAAACCAAAGCAAGGTGGGTCTGGCTCGATAAATATTGCCCCCCGGCGTCGCTTTAGCAAGCTAATATAAATCGTTTATTGCTGCATTGAACAATCGTCACCAAATTGAGTTCAATGCACAGCGGAACAGGTACAAAATATGACATTCAAATCGGTACTGCGTAACGGCACTTTTGATCAACGCACCATTATTGTCACCGGCGGCGGCAGCGGTATCGGCCGTTGTATTTCCCACGAACTTGCATCACTGGGTGCCCAAGTGATTCTCTTTGGTCGCACCGAAGAGAAATTACGCAGCGTACAAAAAGAGATTCAACAAGATGGCGGCTGGTGTGAATATCGTTGCGGCGATATTCGTGACACTGATATGGTCGTGGAAAATATTGCATCCTGTGTAGAAGAATACGGCACAATCAGTGGCCTGGTTAATAATGCGGGCGGTCAATTTCCAGCCAACCTGGAAGACATCAGTGCCAATGGTTTTCTGGCAGTGCTCAAGGTTAACTTGTTAGGCGGCTTCTTAATGTCGAAAGAAACTTACCGTCAATCCATGCAACAACATGGTGGCGCCATAGTGAACATCACTGCCGACTATTTTGGCGGCATGCCACGCATGGGACATTCGGGTGCCGCTCGCGCTGGCATGGAAAACCTAAGCCAAACCGCCGCCGTGGAGTGGGCCAAATCGGGTGTACGAGTTAACAGTGTGGCTCCTGGCTACATTGCCTCCTCTGGCATGGACAGTTACGAAGATCCAGAGATGATTGCTCGTATTCCCAAGTTTGGTCAGAGCATCCCATGGGGACGCATGGGCACAGAGTCGGAAGTGAGTGCCGCGGTGTGTTTTCTGCTAAGTGATGGGGCCAGCTATATTAATGGTGCCACCTTACGAATCGATGGCGGCAGTTCACTGTGTCTGAACTCTCCGCTCACCGACTTGCAAACCGCTACCGAGCACAACGCACCTTTCAATGGTTTTCACTTAAGCGAAACACCCAATGTTCTTAAAACGGCTAAATAGCAACAACTGACTACCCTCATTAGCGCTCTATTGTAGGATTATAGAGCGCTCATGGCCTAGCCAATTTTCAATCATATGTAAGAGGTGGTGATAAAGGAAATTCTGCCTGACAATTTGTCAAATGTTCTAGCATCTGTATTTAAGAACCTGCCAATGTATGAGAGGACTCATTTAGTAATAAACCTATGCTCATTACATTTTTGTATACCAAATAATACGGGGTGACGTCGTCATAACTAATTAAACTTTTCTTTACAAACCCAAATTTCGTATTCACTTTTCGTATGTTTTTCACATTCTCTTTTGACAGATTTAAGTTTAACAATTCATTTAAATTTTTCTGAACGGCCTTTGCCAACTCTACTTCATTCACCTTACGATCATGTTCACTTAAACCATTACTGCCTGTTTGAGACGCCACAATATCAATTAAGCGCGCAGACATCATTGCTGTTGAAAGTTTAATACTTTGCATTTTAGCGGCAACTACTTCTTGATGCGCAGGAACCTTTTTTGCGTAAAGAAAGATATTTGTTAAATAATGACGAACATCATTTCGCACCACAGAATCTATATTTAATCCCACGCCTTTTACTTGGTTAAACTTCCAATACGGTTGAAAACTATCCCAAGCGCTTATAAATTCTTTTTTTTGTTCCTTGGTACTGCCTTTTAAAGCTTGATTAGCCGCACGCTGGTGTTGGCTAAATTGATCTAGATATTTACTATCCCCTTCACTTAATTCATACATGTAAAATGCCGAGACGGCCTGAGCAGTGCTATATACATGCTGATGAAATGGGGTCATAGCCCAAGAAATTTGTGCGCCAACCAGCATAATAGCCGCAATTAACAACCGCATTGAATTGTCCTTTGTTTATTTTTTTTACACCCTAGCAAATTAGATTTATAGAAACAACTAGTGCGCGTGCCTCCCATAGCTACGCTATACCTCTAGATCTTCAGCGTGTTCATATAACTTGTCGATTAACTCACTAAACTGAAGTTTTTCATGCTTGCTAAAACAGGTTAACAGCTGCTGCTCGTACTGATAGGCCATAGGTACAATTTCTTTGTACACCTGAATACCCGTAGCTGTCAGTGTTAAAATAGAACGCCGGCGATCGGTTAAGTGAAAACTGCGATCCAACAAGTTACGTTGGCGTAATACATTGATGGCACGACTCAAGACAGACTTCTCTATCTGCGTCTTGGTAGACACTTCATCCGCTGATAAGCCAGGATATTCACCCAGAACAGCCATGATTCGCCACTCCATAATGGAAAGCCCAAATCTATCATGGTAGCTGCGAGCAATATCCGCGCTTACCTTGTTTGATAAGATGGATAACCTATAAGGCAAGAATCGTTCTAGAGTTAAAGCACCGTGAATCTTTTTTGTCATTTTTAATGCCTTTAATAGAACCAGTAGTACTTAACATTGACAAGCGAACACGCTACAACCAATATTAGTTGTAAGTACAACTAATAGACAGTTTGGATCATTATTTCCAATGTGCATAGCACTGGAGTGAATAATGGAAGACCTTTTTGAAAACCCCATGGGCCTTGACGGTTTTGAATTTGTAGAGTTTTGCGCCCTCAGCCCTGGCGTGCTTGAGCCCATATTTGAAACTCTTGGTTTTTCAATGGTCGCTAAGCACCGCTCAAAGGATGCGGTTTTATATCGCCAAGGGGACATTAATTTCATCATTAACTATCAAGTTAACAGTGGCGCACATTTTTTTGCCAAAGAGCACGGCCCCTCTGTATGCGGTATGGCCTTTCGGGTTAAAGATTCCCATTTAGCGTATAACCGAGCAATAGAGCTCGGCGCCCAGCCCATAGACATTCCCACCGGCCCCATGGAATTAAGGTTACCCGCGATAAAAGGCATTGGTGGGGCGCCTTTATATCTCATAGACCGCTATGAAGAAGGCAAGTCCATATATGATATTGATTTTAATTTTTTAGAAGGCATTGACCGACACCCAATAGGTTGTGGTTTTAAAGTCATTGACCACCTAACCCACAATGTCTATCGCGGTCGCATGGATTTTTGGGCCAAATTTTATGAAGAGATTTTTAGCTTTAGACAAATTAGATATTTTGACATTAAAGGGGAATATACCGGGTTACGTTCAAAAGCCATGACCGCACCCGATGGTCGCATACGGATCCCATTAAATGAAGAGGCCTCTCAAGGGGGGCAAATAGAAGAGTATTTAATGGCGTATAACGGTGAAGGCATTCAACACATTGCCTTTTCTTGCGACAACTTATTTGACGCCATCGATCAATTAAAAAAACGTGGGCTGGTATTTATGAGCCCGCCCCCTGATACCTATTATTCTATGTTACAAAATCGACTGCCCAATCATGGTGAACCTTTAGAGCAATTAAAATCTCGCGGCATATTATTAGACGGTAATACCGACAAAGGGGAGGTGCGGTTATTACTGCAAATTTTTTCGGCCACACTTATTGGTCCAGTATTCTTTGAGTTTATTCAACGCAAGAAGGATGACGGCTTTGGTGAAGGCAATTTTAAGGCGTTATTTGAATCCATTGAACGGGATCAAGTGGCCAGAGGTGTGATCCAGAAAAACGCTAGCGAATAAAACATTCTACACATTTAATTGGGGCTGATATGAATATACAACGAATCCATCATGTAGCCTACCGCTGTCATAACGCTAAACAAACGGTGGCATTTTATCAGCAGGTATTAGATATGGATTTTAAATTAGCCATTGCTGAGAATGAAGTGCCCTCTACAAAAGCGCCTGACCCGTACATGCATGTTTTCATGGATGCAGGCCAAGGAGGCGTTATTGCTTTTTTTGAAGTGCCACATTCCCCAACAATGCAAGCCGACCCTAACACACCACCTTGGGTGCAGCACATTGCATTTGAGCTTGGCAGTATAAAGGAATTAATGGCAGCTAAAGAAAAGCTAGAAGCATTGGGTATAGACGTTTTAGGGCCCGTGGAGCACACCATTTTTAAATCTATTTACTTTTTTGACCCCAACGGTCACCGGTTAGAGCTAGCGGTTAATACCGACAAACCTGGCATGTTAAAGCAACTTCAATGTGTAGCCCCTGCCATGTTAGAAGAATGGGATAAAACTAAAAAGGCACCAAATCATGCGGCATGGTTACACGACGGTAGTTTTCACGCAAAAAAGGTGAGTTCATGAAACTGGCATCCTTAAAACAGGGTCGCGATGGCCAATTAGTCGTGGTTAATGATGCCATGAATACTTATGTAGAGGTCACTGACATTGCCGACACATTACAACAGGCGTTGGATAACTGGGCGTTTTGTGAACCGAAATTAAAAAATATATATGAGCAATTAGAACGTGGTGAGTTGTCTGGGAAGATATTTAACAGCAGCAACTGTGAATCCCCCCTACCCCGTAGCTATCACTGGGCAGATGGCAGTGCCTATGTAAACCATGTAGAGCTAGTACGTAAGGCTCGCAATGCCACGATGCCAGACAGCTTTTGGCAAGACCCACTTATGTACCAAGGCGGCTCTGATAGCTTCTTAGGCCCTAATGATGACATCCCAATAAAAGATGAAGCGTGGGGAATTGATTTTGAGGCGGAGGTCGCCATAGTTGTTGATGATGTTCCTATGGGAGTCTCTATTAAAGATGCTGAACAGCACATAAAGCTCGTCATGTTAGTCAATGATGTGTCATTGAGGAATTTAATTCCTGGTGAGCTGGCCAAAGGGTTTGGTTTTTATCAGGCAAAACCTTCCAGTAGCTTTTCTCCTGTGGCGGTAAGCATTGATCAGCTAGAATCGCATTGGAAAGACGGTAAATTGCACCTTCCTTTGCGAGCAAAACTCAATGAAACGCGTATTGGGCAACCCAATGCAGGTATTGATATGACCTTTAACTTTCCTCAACTTATTCACCATGCCGCCAAGAGTCGCCCCCTTTGTGCAGGTACCATTATTGGATCGGGTACTGTATCCAACTTAGATCGCTCTAACGGGTCCTGCTGTTTAGCAGAAGTCCGAATGCTCGAAACTATTAATCAAGGCCAAGCCTCTACACCGTTCATGCAGTTCGGTGATCGTGTTGTGATTGATATGTTAAACGAAAATGGTCAGTGTATTTTTGGTAAAATTGATCAACGGGTTATTCAATATACATCTTAGCGACACAGGAAACATCCATGATAAAACTGTATAGCTATTATCGCTCCTCGGCAGCCTATCGAGTACGAATTGCGCTTCATTTAAAAGCCGTTGAATGGGCATGCATTCCCGTTAACTTACTTAAGAATGAACAATTAGCTAAACCTTATAAAAAGGTAAACCCCCAGGGTGTTGTGCCTACATTATCCATTGAAGAAATATCTTTAACTCAATCACTGGCTATTATTGAATGGCTTGAGGATAAATTTCCTACACCACAACTTTTACCCGCCTCACAAATAGGCAAAGCGCAGGTACGTTCATTAGCCTATCAAATAGCCATGGATATTCACCCTCTTAATAACCTTAAGGTCATCACATATTTAAAAAGTGAAATGGGAATAAATGAATCACAAAAAATGCAGTGGTATCAACACTGGATTAAACAAGGATTTACAGCTTTAGAAGAGTCATTACAGCAGGTTAATAGTAATGGGAAATTTTGTTTTGAGGGAAGATTGAGCTTGGCAGATGTATGTTTAATTCCCCAAGTTTATAATGCACAACGCTTTGAATGTAATTTAAACGATTATCCACTTATTCAATCGGTATCGGTACACTGTAATACTCTCACTGCATTTAA
>JAPYOO010000174.1 GCA_029938135.1 Bermanella sp.
AGTTGTCTAGCAGTATAAAGTGCCCACCAAATCCTCTTAAAGCGCCACATTCAATCAGTAAGTGCACCACAGGATTTTATGTGTGCTAGAAAAATGAAGGTAAGGCCTTGCAGCCTTAATATAATGTGGTCTCAGCTTAAAGCTAATTCATTGGCAACTGAATCTGCACCGGCTTTAATAAATTCGGCTAATTGGTAGTGAGGGTAAGCCTTGCACATATTCCCGTCTAGCTCATTCTTCTGCTCTTGGCTTAAGCCATTGTTACCTTTGGCCAGCTTGGCCACTTCGTTTTGGTAAACGCCTACATACTCAATTTGTGTTGAAATTAACTCAGCGGGATTACCCGGCAGACCATGGCCAGTAAACAAAGTTTTTACATCTTTTAATTCACCCGCTAATTGCTTTAATACCACTAACCACTGCTGACTGTGACCGTCATTCATGAAGCCATGCATCTGGTTAAAGACCACATCACCCACAAATACAACTGACTTATTCATCCCCAGGGTAAAACACAAATCACTACTGGATTCTGCCGCGCCTAGATCTTTAAAATAATAATCCAGACCGTCTAGGCATAACGTTTCGCCATTATTCACCCACTGATTAGGCAGTATTTTTTCACTGGGCCATTCATCACCAAAAAACGGTTTCCATTTAACTTCCTTGGCATCGATGGAGTCGCGAATACAATCCGTAATACCTTGTGTACTGATCACAGGCACATCTTTAAAATCCGCCATCAAGGTGGCTGTGCCGTTGTAATGATCAGGGTGACCATGGGTGATGATAATAGCAATTAACGGTTTACCTGTTGAATGCAGTAATTCACGCAAGGCCAATGCATCCGGTACTATCATAAAGGTATCCACCGCCACCACCGCATGCGCTGTTTCAATAAGGTAGGCATTGGTTAAAAAAGAACGGGGGCTTGAAGTGAGCATATGTATCACATAGCTCTCGTCTTCCTGATGATGGCAGGTATAATTAAGCTTGTTAATGGACGTTTGGGGAATCATTACTGCTCTCGTAAACAAATTTAGGCGCCTTATAAAGATGGCAATACGCCAGCTAAGACTAATGGGCCCAGTTCACTATGAAACGGTACAAAACAAAACCGCTAAATAAGAAAAATACTGTTCCATTTGCAAAATAACGACTGAAGCCAGCCGACAATTCGTTATATCACTATGGGGTTAGGTTGTGCGCTTGGGTAAAAGACAAAACCTGCCCGTACTGTAAAATGAGCTGCCTACTTTACACTGACAGTATTTCTTTTAGCATGCTCATTACATGCTTTAAAGATTATCTATTATGACGTTTATTCTAATTAGCCTACCCCTATTGCTTTAAAAATACTAAATCTTTAACCAAACGCTACTCGATGCAATGGAATCGCAAGGCATAGCGGTTGAAAGCGAATGTCGTAGCGGTGAATGTGGTCAATGTAAGGTTAACTTACTGGCTGGAAGCGTTAAGCCGTTGATTGAAGTAGATATTGAATTGAAGGCAGGGGAAATATTGCCTTGTTGCTGCGTGCCAGGAAGTGATTTTCTGATTACACTATAAACGCTAGTAACAGCGCCATTTAAGAATAATCATTCTTAAATGGCGCTGTTACTAGCTGATTTACGCGTTCTTTTACTGTTTAGAACGTATGGTTAAGTTTTAGGTATACCGAGCGATAGGTAGGCTCTACAGTTGTGCTATAGGCGTCTAAGGTATTGTCTGCGGTAAAGAACTGATCTTCACGCTTTGCTTCTTGTGCAAAAAGATTCAGTGCCGTTAGATTGATAGATGTATTTTTTGTTAAATCCGTTTGTATGCTTAAATCGACACGAGTCATTGAGTCAATTGTATTTTTTTCAAATGATCCATCTGCCAATTCATGTGTTTGCTTATAACCACCGGCGTAATTAATACTTAATCCTATGGTGGATCTTAGCTCTGCTAGCGACCAATCGATACCTAGGTTACCTAGATGATCGGGTTGATCAAGAAAGCGTCTTTTTTCTCCGGTGCTGGTGATGGTGACTTCGGTTTCAACCGCTGTCGCATTAAACCAACCTGTTACATTACTTAAACCTAAGCCATTGAGCGGTAGGCGAAATTCAACCTCGGCCCCTTTCATTTTACCATCACCGCTATTTTGTGGGGTTGCGACAAAACGTCCATCAACGTTAGTGGTAATCGTTTCTAATTTATCGCTAAAGGTACGGTCAAATACAGACAAACTCATTAAGCCTTTATTTTCATAAAAGTAGTGTTCAAAAGATAAATCGATACCCACAATGCTTTCAGGTATTGAATTTGGATTACCGGCAGTATCAGGATCGTCGTAGGTACCATCTTCTTCAGTAATAGAGGGTGACAGGCTTCTTAAGTCAGGTCGGCGTAATGTTTTTGCAAGCCCTAAACGGACATAAGAGTGTTCATTAATTGCTTGTACTACATTAAATGAGGGCAAAAAATAGCTGTTATTCTTAGTAATACTATTATCAGAGAAGTCAGTGGTTTCAGTTCTTGAGTCTTCTGCGCGCAAACCAAACGTTATGCTATTGCCTTCAAATAGTGAAAATGTATCTTGTACATATAGATGATTAATAGATTCGGTTATTTCATATACACCCTCTACTTTTGGATCTTTAATCTCACCATTTTTCACTTCACTGTTATTTTCTTTGCGACCTTCTTGCGATAAACCTAGCCCATATTCTAACGTGTGCTGTGCAACTTGGTGCTGGGTTTTGAATCCAAGCTTAATAATATTTAAATCAACGCTTTGCTCTCGTTGCTTCGTGTCGGTTAGTGTATTGCTATCATCAAAATCAGCTTGATCTCGTGTGGTATCTTCGTAGCCATCTTGCCAATCTACATAGCTTGTTAATTCTATGTTGTCTGATACTTGAGACTCTAAATGGGTATAAAGGCCAATATTTTGTCGTGTACGTTTACGATCCTCTTTTGAGTATTCTTCAACTGCTGACTGATCGTCGGTTAATGCTTTTTTAACATCATTTCTAAATTCAATGGTTTTTAAAAAGGTAGGTTCAATAGAAAGTGAATTAGCATGGTTAAGTGTAATATCTACAGTGGGGATTAAGTTAATTTGTTCATAGCGACGCTCATTGATCTTTATTTCTCCGCTATCTGCCTGACCCTGTGCGGTAAATTCGAGAACATCTTTACTCTCATTGCGGCGTTGTTGTTGAATGCCACCTGCTAATGTTACTGCAACAGTGTCATTTGCGAAGCCGTATTGAAAAGTAACATCGCCTGTTTCACCATTGTCTTGCAGCGAACCCAACCCAATGCCCACTGAATTAGGCAGGTGTTCGCCCTGTTTCAAAACAATATTAACCGAGCCAGCAGCACCTTGACCATCCTGACTTGCCAAGGGGGTGTGCGAAATTTCAATGCGTTCAACCATAGAGCTAGGAATACGGTCCACCTGTACAGAGCGAGATGAGCTACTATCGATGATACGGCGACCATTAATGGTCACTTGAGTATATTCGGCACCCAGTCCTCGTAGTTGTATTTCCCGCGCACGATTAGCACCATCAAAATAAACACCCGCCACACGACGTAGTGCATCTCCTAAAGGCTGGTCGCCAAATTGATTCAACTGTTCAGACAGAATAATGGTTTGCCCGTTTAACGCATCTTGTTTAGCAAGATGGGCCTTTTGTGCTGAGCCATCAATGGCCGACGCGGTAACGGTGATAGCATCAAGTTTAATGACTTCAGCGAATAATGGGTTAGAAAATAGTATGCCAGCCAATGTTAGAGACATACATATAGGGTGTTTATTGAGCATTTAACGGCCTTACTGAGCTTATATCATGAGGCGGCGAAATATATCAAATCTTAATGGGAATTACTATCATTCGTACTATATTTATAGATTGGCGAGAAATGGCCATCAGGCGCTCTGAACATAAAACATAGAATATAGGGGCAGGTCTTGCGTTGTGCGCTTAGGCAAAAGGCAAAACCTGATCCGGAGCCCCTCGCAGGTAACTTTACAGTGTACAGTATTTCTTTTAGCATGCTCATCACATGCTTTAAAGATCACCTATTATGACGTTTATTCTAATTAGCTTACCCCTATTGTTTTTGGCCACCGCATATTATTTTATCACTGCTGTTAAAAAACCTTCTTTAATCTATCAAGAAACCCCCCAAAACCTAGCCATAATTAAAAATACTAAATCTTTAACCAAACGCTACTTTCCAACGCCTTGGTTGTTCAATACCCATTTTCAACTGATCGGATTAGGCTTCATTAAAGGCTTTGCTAAACCGCTGAATTACGACCGACAGGATGTATTAACCATGGACGACGGTGGTCAGGTTTCGGTTGACTGGCTGGGCCTAGATTTACCCGAAGACACCCCAACACTATTAGTGCTGCACACCATATCGGGCAACCCTCAAAGCATGCGGGGGTTTGTGCGCTACATTAGAGAGAATCTTGGCTGGCGAGTCGCATTATGCGTTCGCCGAGGGCATGGCGAGATGACACTAAAAAGCCCAAGCTTTAATACCATGGGCAATACCGATGATTTTGCTGCGCAAATAAAACACATACAAAGCTGTTTTCCAAAATCCGCTTTATACGCCACCGGAATTTCTGCTGGATCGGGCGTACTGGCGCAGTATCTTGGTAAAGTGGGTAAAGACAGCCCCATTAAAGCGGCAATAGCCTATTGCCCTGCTTACGACATGCGTAACGCGTTTTCACGTGCTGTGCCGTTTTACAGCAAGATGATGACTAAGAAATTACACACGTTATTCATCACTCCTAACAAAGAACATCTGCAACATTTAGACTCTTTCGATGCATTAACCGCGACTCAAGACCTGCATGAATTTCACCAGCATTTATATGAAGTGGCCGGTAATGAAAGTACAGAAGACTACATGCAAAATTCTAATCCAGCGGTGGTATTTGACAACATTAAAATTCCATTACTTATTTTAAATGCCAAAGATGACCCGGTTTGCCACATTGATAATGTGTATGAACATCAACATAGAATTGAAGCGATGCCTAACGTCATTTTAGTGTTAACGGATCGAGGAAGTCACTGTGCGTATTTTGAGGGGATAACGGCTAAGTCTTGGGCTAACCGTATGATTAAAGAATACTTCACGTCATTGGCTAAGCTTCAAAGCCAATGATTTTAAAAGGCGCTGAATGATCAGGACAGACTATGGGGCAGGTCTTGTTTTGTGCACTTAGGAAAAAGGCAAGACTGACCCCGCAGCCACTGATCAACGACCCGCTATAACCATAAGAATTATTTTTAATGAGTGCCAGTCCCTGTAATTCATTTTGATCCTTATTGCAGCGCAGGCATCACTACGACAATCCAATGAAAAGAGTTTATAATCGGCGAAAAACGAAACAATGGATATTTGAAGTGATTAGCCTACACCGTATATTTAAGACGAGCCTGCAACCTGCAATACTAATAGTTCAATTATTCATGTGTTTAGTCGTCACGTTTGCACACGCTGAAGATGATGGGCCGAGCGTGCGAATTATTGGTGGTGTTACATCCACCGAAACCTATCCTTGGATGGTGAGTCTTCAGAGGACACTAAATGACGGCAGCGAACATTTTTGCGGCGCTACTTTAATCGGTAAGGATTGGGTATTAACCGCGGCACATTGCTTAGATGGAGATACCACGGCCGAAAGTTTGAAAATGTTCATAGGAGCAATCCCCGGAGGTGCCCATAACGTAGGAGAAGTTCGCTTTGCGGAATGGATAATGATACATCCCGACTATGATAGTGAGACTACACTTTCCGATATCGCCCTTATTAAATTAACTGTTAGCAGCAGTAAAACACCCATTAAATTACTCGATCAAGCATCTAATGCCGCATTAATGCAAAACGATACCGTCAGAACCATGGGTTGGGGTGTAACCGAGGAAGGTAACTGGGACAGTTTACCTACTCAATTGCGTGAAGTAGACGTTAAACTGCAAGCCGATAGCGTCTGCCAAGCGACCTATGGAGAGAGTAGTGAGTATTGGGAACTCTTTATTTGTGCTGGTGAAGTGAGTGGTGGTAAAGATTCATGTCAGGGCGACAGTGGTGGTCCACTAGTGGTACAAGCCAATGGCGAATGGGCGCAAGCCGGTATTGTAAGCTGGGGCGATGGTTGTGGTGTGGCAGAAAAATATGGTGCCTATACCGAGGTGGCTAAATTTTTAAGCTGGATAGAACAGCGCCGTGGTGGTGTGAACCTGATTGGTGTGAGTGAAATGGGTTTTGTGGGCCTTAACAAGAAAAAACCTGCAACGTTTCAATTGTTTAATTACGCAGACCAAGCTGTTGCGCTGAATACAAATTTCGTGACAGGGGCGGCATTCGAAGTAGATCCAGATAACTGGCGCTTAGACAGCATTCCAGCCAAACATAAATGCGAGTTTGTGATTAATGCGAGTGGCAGTACCTCTGGTGAATATAATGATCAGCTACTGCTAGATACTGGTAGTCTTGATCCGCTTAAATTTAATTTGAATATTAAAGTACTTAACTCATTGGATATCAATACTTCTGATAGTTTAGATGTGGATTGGACTTTTTTTAGTGGGTCAACTGAAGATACTGGGTTTAGCAGCCCATGGGGCAGTGCAGACGAAATAACAAAAGTTAACAGCAGTGTTCTTAAATCTGGAGTAATCGGTCATGGTCAGCAGTCAGTATTGCTAACGTATTTGAATGGATCTGGTGACACGGATGCTCCTCATTACTTGAAATTTGATGCAAAGGTGAATAGCGCCGTAATAGAACATGAAACGGATGGCATCATTAGTATGGATTTTTTGGATGTGTATGTTAACGAAGAGTTTAAATCCTATGACTTATATTTTTCTGGCAGTGAGAATGGTCCGTGGGTCACTTATGCGGTGAAATTGGATCAAGATATTAACCATGTGAAGTTTGCTTTTAATAAAGATGATGAACATGACTTGCCGGATGAGGGCGGCTTTTTAGATAATTTAAGAGTGTGTACCGATATTTCAGATTTAAGCAGTGAAGTAAGTTGTTCAAGTGTGGTTGGTTTTAGCTCGGTACGTGACCAGGCTGCATCTGACGATTTACCAGTTAATGCGGTTACTGAAGATGTATGCACAGCCATAGATTACAGTGACGACGACATTGTGTATGCAAACAGAATACCCGCGGTAGTTGAACCTAAGGTGGTTGTACCTCAAATCATTGGCTCAGGTGGGGGCAGCTTACATTGGCTATTAATGCTAGTGCCGCTATTTGCCTTTAGATTGAATGCCAAAAAATAAAATTGTAAAAGGGAAATAGTCAGGTCTTGCGTTGTGCTCTTAGGGAAAATGCAAGATTTGCCACCGCCTTTTCATTCGCAAATAAAATGA
>JAPYOO010000571.1 GCA_029938135.1 Bermanella sp.
ATCCAGTTGAAACCTTCGAGAAGGCTCTAGAAGCCGTTCAGCCTATGGTTGAAGTAAAGTCTCGTCGTGTTGGTGGTGCTACTTACCAGGTTCCTGTTGAAGTACGCCCAGCCCGTCGTGTTGCTCTTGCAATGCGTTGGATCGTTGACGCAGCTCGTAAGCGTGGTGAAAAATCCATGGGTTTACGTCTAGCTGGCGAATTATCAGATGCTGCTGAAGGCAAAGGTAACGCGATCAAGAAACGTGAAGATGTGCACCGTATGGCTGAAGCCAACAAAGCCTTCTCTCACTACCGTTTCTAAGCGATTAAGGAAGAATAAGTGGCACGTACTACTCCAATTGAACGCTACCGCAATATTGGTATCGTGGCTCACGTGGATGCGGGTAAAACCACCACCACTGAGCGTGTACTGTTTTACACGGGTCTTTCTCATAAGATCGGTGAAGTGCATGATGGTGCGGCCACCATGGACTGGATGGAACAAGAGCAAGAGCGTGGTATAACGATCACCTCAGCTGCTACTACTTGTTTCTGGTCTGGCATGAGTAAGCAATTCGAAAGTCACCGCGTCAACATCATTGATACGCCGGGGCACGTCGACTTCACTATTGAAGTTGAGCGTTCCTTGCGTGTGCTTGATGGTGCCGTGGTGGTTCTATGTGGCTCCTCAGGCGTTCAACCTCAGACCGAAACCGTTTGGCGACAAGCGAACAAATACGAAGTGCCGCGCATGGTCTTCGTAAATAAAATGGACCGCACCGGTGCCGACTTCTTTATGGTTGTTGATCAACTTAAAGAGCGTTTGGGTGCTAATGCGGTTCCTATTCAGATTAACATTGGCAGCGAAGACGACTTCAAGGGCGTAGTAGATCTCATTAAAATGAAAGCTATTATGTGGAATGAAGCGGATCAAGGTATGACCTTCACATATGAAGAGATTCCAGCTGATCTAGTTGACACTGCTAATGAATGGCGTGAAAACATGCTAGATGCCGCCGCGGAAGCGGATGACGAGCTGATGGAAAAGTACCTAGAAGTAGGTGATATATCCGAAGAAGAGCTAAAAGCGGCCCTTCGTCAGCGCACACTAGCAAATGATATTGTCCTGGTTGCTTGCGGGTCTGCCTTTAAAAATAAAGGCGTTCAAGCGGTACTGGATGCGGTAATTGAATTTTTACCGTCCCCTACTGAAGTAAAAGCCATTGAAGGTATATTGGACGACAAAGACGAGACCACAGGGTCACGTCTTGCGTCGGACGATGAACCTTTTGCGGCACTTGCATTTAAAATTGCCACCGACCCCTTTGTGGGAACCCTTACCTTTATGCGTGTTTATTCGGGTGTTTTAAAAACTGGCGACAGTGTTTATAACCC
>JAPYOO010000175.1:0-2892 GCA_029938135.1 Bermanella sp.
TCCTCATACTAATTTAGTATAAGCTGCTTAGGACGCTAAAAATTATAATAAGCACAGGCTAAAACATGACTACTCGTAAACTGCTCGGCTATTCCGCACTCACTCTTTTAGTGGTAATACTGCTGCTAAGCAGTCTTTTTTGGACTCAATTGCGCCAGCTCTACCATACCATTCACCTGTTTGATGAAGATGTGATCGTTGAGAACTTCTCACACATGGACGCTATCATCCCTAACATCACCATTAAACGCTCAGGTCAGGTCAATGAGTTCAGTGAAGCGCATCAGGCTTTGCCTGAAACCTTTCAGTACCTAGGCGAAACTCGCACTATGGATTCATTTTTAACCCAAACCAGCGCCACCGCCCTTGTGGTGATTAAGGACAACAACCTTACTTTTGAAGATTATTACCAAGGTACGGGTCAGTGGGATCAACGTATTTCATGGTCTATGGCCAAATCCTTTTTAAGTGCCATTTTTGGGGTAGCCGTGCAAGAGGGCTTTATTAAAGACTTGAACCAAAGCGTCACCGAATACGTACCCAGCCTTGCGGGTAGCGGCTATGACGGCGTCAGTATTAAAAACGTATTACAAATGTCCAGTGGCGTGTTGTTTAACGAAGACTACGGCGACTTTAACAGTGACATAAACCGATTTGGCCGAGTAATGGCATTGGGCGGCAGCTTTGATGAATTTGCTGCGTCTTTAAGCACGGAACGTGAACAAGGTGAGTACATGCATTATGTGAGTTTAGACACTCACGTCATTGGCATGGTGTTGCGAGCCGCGACAGGTAAAAGCATTGAAGAGTATTTCCAGGAAAAGCTTTGGTCTAAATTGGGCACAGAGCGTGATGCTATTTATATTACCGATAGCACCGGCCAACCCATGGTATTAGGTGGCCTTAACCTTATTACCCGTGACTACGCACGCATGGGCACCTTGTACCGCGACAAAGGGATTATCAACGGCGAACAGATCATTCCCGCTCAATGGATCGAAGACAGTATCACTCCAGACGCTCCCCACTTAATGCCGGGCAAACGTGATACTTCGTCTAGTAAGTTTGGTTACGGCTACCAGTGGTGGTTACCTGATAACCCCAAGCAAGAGTTCATGGCGCTGGGCATATATGGCCAACACATTTACGTGAACCGTGAATACAATGTGGTGATTGTGAAAAACAGTGCTGACCGTGCGTTTATGGATAATGAATATCAGCATACCGATATTGCGTTAGCGGCCTACCGCACTATTGCGAAATCGTTGGCTGACCAAGAGATACAAACAGCGGCAAACTAATTAGCCGTTAGCCGTTAGCCAGACATAGAAAAGCCCGCCTAATTACCACCGGCGGGCTTTTCTTTCGTTATCGCTTAAGAAACAGCTTTACCTTAAGGCTTAAAATGCTCTTTTGGTAAGGTGCCAGTATAAAACTGAAACACCATCACCCAATCCCCCATAAAGCTATAAAGCGGATACTTAAAGGTAGCGGGCTTATTGTGCTCAAAGAAGAAATGCCCCACCCAAGCAAAACCATAACCAATTACAGGCAGCACCCATAACAAGGAGTACTGTGCCGTGGCCAGTGCATACGCTAATACCGCCAACAGTATCGTGCTGCCGACAAAGTGCAGGTTACGGCACACCGTGTTGCTGTGCTCACTTAGGTAAAATGGATAAAACTCTTTAAAGCTTTTAAATTCAGTTAGTTCAGACATATTCGCCCTTATTCTTTTAATTATTTGACCTTTTCATTATGCAAACATTTGGCGGCTTCGCCAGTTGCAATTTAGGACCTTCGATATGCGTCACAGGACACCTGAGGAGTTACTAGGCCGTACTTCCGACAACCAATAGGTAATTACCCCTCAAATAACAAAAAACCAGGTACTAACCTGGCCTTTTGCATCTACTTTCTGAATCTAGGCTTGATTGGCTAGTGTTCCGTCTTTGTTACGGTTTAATAGCCATGCAAATATTGCCCCCGTTATAAACATACTAATGGAATAACAGGTCGCTGCAATCGACATCTCGGTGTTATTCAACAAACTCAGGGCGATCACTATGGCCAGAGTGCCGTTTTGAAAACCCACTTCAATGGCAATCGCCTTACTTTGCGCTTCATTAAGTTTCGCCAATTTAGAAATACCATAACCTACGAATAAACAAACCACATTTAACGTTAATGCCGCCAGCCCAGCCTGCGCAAAGTACTCACCCATCTGACTAATATTTTTGAATATGATTAAAACGACAATTAATAATAAAAATACAACCGAAAATATCTTAACGGGTTTCTCGGCTCTTGCCGAAAACCCAGAATTTTTATGATGTATAAACATACCGATAGAAATAGGCAAAATGGTAATCGCTACCAACTGAATAATGGTTTTAAGAACCGGCAACTCTACCTGCTGACCCTCTCCCATCAATAACCCCATGAACACCACAATCATTACGGGTACCGTGAAAGGCGCCAATAAACTTACAACAGAGGTCAGTGTTACTGACAACGCAATATCTCCTTTGGCAAGATAGGTGTATAGATTTGAGGTGGTGCCACCTGGGCACAAGGCCAAAATCATAACCCCCACAGCTACCGCGCCGGTCAAACCAAATCCTAATACAATTAAGTAGGCCAGAAGTGGCAGTATGACCATTTGCGCAAACACACCCAGTGCCACCGCTTTGGGACGTACTAATACCATTTTAAAGTCAGCCGGCTTAAGCGCTAAGCCCATTCCCAACATTATAATGAACAATGATAAGGGTAGAACGACCGTCGTTAAGATATCCGCTTGCATGATTTACCTCTTTGAATGACTTAATTATTTTTATTCACGCAGCATAACCACTTATAGATTATGTGCCAATGTTTAAGAGTGCACTC
>JAPYOO010000175.1:2992-7376 GCA_029938135.1 Bermanella sp.
AGATTATGTGCCAATGTTTAAGAGTGCACTCGCCCCCCCCCAACAACGAGTGTGCTTACCACCATTAATTTTTAAATCAACAATGGCTTTTTGAAGGCCTTCACCTTCTGCTGACCAATAAATACAGATTGTGGAGCATTGAACACTGGTGCGGCGCACGGGGCCAATGTGGCCACTAAAAGCTTTTGAACCTTCCGTTCATTTCACACTCTGACTTGAATTGCGGCGCTAATGTATTTTTATTGTGCCGTATTTAGCTGTGTTCACCAACTGCAATTTAGGACAAGCATCTCCCATTTAAGGACAGGCAAGTCTAAATGCACGATAGCTTAGAAAAACATGCAAAAAGTTAATAATAATCGTCAGTCATTTGCTATTTTTACTCTATTGGCTTGTATATTACATAGTAAGGCTCTCAACTAAGGCCGAGAAACATGAATATTGAAACAATCTCTAAGTGGTCTCTAAGCTCACGAGTTTTGCATTGGCTCAGTGCTTTTTTTATATTCGGGCTGTTTATTTTAGGGGTTTGGATGCGCACCTTAGATTATTACAATCCTTGGTACCAACAGGCACCCGATTTACATAAAAGCTTTGGGATTTTATTGATATCAATAATGATCGTGCGTTTAGTATTGCGGTTTTTCACCCCCCCTCCACCTCATTTAGACACTCATAAACCTTGGGAAATCAATATTGCCAAGGTGGTTCATTGGGCTTTATATCTAGGGGTTATTTTAATCTTAATTACCGGTTATCTTATTGCTACGTCGGAAAATAGACCCATTGAGGTGTTTGAGACATTTAATATTCCTGTTCTCATTCAGGCCTTTGACGAACAAGAGGACATTGCCGGTTTTATTCATGAGTGGGCCGCTTATACATTAATGGCCTTTGTGGGCCTCCATATGGCAGGCGCACTTAAACATCACTTTATAGACAAAGATAAAACCCTGAAGCGTATGCTTTAAATCTGTCGAACACTCACTAGGAGCAACACATGAAAATTAAACTAAGAACCGCACTCGCTGCCATTGCACTCACTCTAAGCAGTTCCCTTTGGGCAGGTGAGCAATATAAAATCGATACCAAGGGCATGCATGCGGCCATTGAGTTTAAAATTAAACACTTAGGCATTAGCTGGTTAAAAGGCAATTTTAATGACTTTAGCGGTGAGTTTAATTTTGACGAAAAAAATCCTGCCGCATCTAACGTAAGCGTTTCTATTAACACCGCCAGCCTAGACAGCAATCATGGTGAACGCGATAAACACTTACGTGGTGACGATTTTTTAGATGTTAAAACGTTTCCAAAAGCGATATTTAAAAGTACTAAGGTTGTTAGTACTGGAAATGGCGAAGCTAAAATTCACGGAGATTTAACCTTGCATGGCGTAACACGTAATATTGTTATAGATGCTAAGCAAATTGGCGCGGGTAATGATCCGTGGGGCGGGTTCCGCCGTGGCTTTGAAGGTTCCACTACAATATCTCTGCATGACTTCAACATTAACTTCAACCTAGGTCCTGCATCAAAAGAAGTCATATTAAATTTATATGTGGAAGGCATTCGAAAATAAACACGTTTAATTTATGTAAATAGAAGGCAGGGCTGCATAAACAGCCCCTCCCCCTTTTTTTATGTTGCAGCCTACCTTGTCATTTTTTTCACAAATACCACCACAAACAACGCTAAGGTGAAGCTGCCAGCAAAGGCTTCAATAGCCGCAATAATACGACTCGGACCCACCGGCACTAAGTCTCCATATCCAAGAGTGGTAAACGTTACCACGCTAAAATACATTACCTTTGCCAAAGAGAGCATGTTATCCATTAAGGTCACCGCACTATCAAACTCCACCATTTTACCGCTGTCTGATATGCCAAGTACAAAATAACCAACACCACACAACAATATGAAACCCAATGAAAATAAAATGACCCGCAAGGGCCGTTCACCGTAGCCACAAAAAACATCTACCAGTTTTGATACACCCCGCTGAAAAGACCACTTGGGCATTTGGTAGCGACGCATGAGCATTTCTTCATAAAAAAAGTGGCCAGCCAATTCAAACAACCCCTGCATCTCACTGACCTTACGCAAGTTACGGCAAATCTCTTCAGCCTGTTCAAAAAAGTCTATGGACTCTCTATAGCGCTTGGATTTATAAGCCTCCAACCCCTTTACCTCGTGTAATAGCTGCTTGCCCCACAAAACATTTTCAATTTTAGTCCCCTCTAAACGGGCCCCCAATAGGTTCACACGCTCCAGATTCGCAAAGTGCAGGTTTGCCTCTCG
This sequence comes from Bermanella sp., assembly GCA_029938135.1. Classification (GTDB taxonomy): domain Bacteria; phylum Pseudomonadota; class Gammaproteobacteria; order Pseudomonadales; family Oceanobacteraceae; genus Bermanella. The sequence goes on from JAPYOO010000175.1 coordinate 5,291, forward strand.
GCAGTCTGCTTTCATAAGGGAGGCCTCAGTGAGGTCAATATGAAACAGGTGGGCGTTACGAAGATTGGCCCGATATAAGTCAACACGGGCAAGGCTGTAGCCTTCTTTTTGGCCGTGACATACTAGATTTAAGCCCTCTAAGTTGGCCCGCTTAAGCGAGGCACCCTCCATGCTATGGCCGCCTTTTATGAGTTTTTCAAGTTTGCTGCACAGGTTTTCACCCGATTTGTCGATGGTAGGGTCATGCCAATAGCAGAAGCCCTGCCCGGCATTTTCTAGCTGACACTGTTTACCGTCACGAAATTGATACAGGCACATGCTTACTCAGTAAGTAGTCAATACTCGTTTGAGTGTAGTTGAGAAAGAAAGGTTTTGAAGCACTTTAAAAGAAAGGAAAATAGACGATTAAGGCAATTAAACGAAATGGATAAGAGGAGAAAAAGCGCCTCGCAGCGCTCATCCTAGGATCTAAAAACTAGTGATCACAGCTTGGGCCGTGAATATGACCGTGCTCTAGTTCGTCGCTACTGGCTTCTCGAATTTCTTTGATCTCGCCAGAGAAAGCCAGTGGAATACTAGCAAGTGGGTGGTTAGAATCGATAGTCACCATATCATTTTCGATTTTGGTTACTTCAACAACAACTGGACCATTTGGGCCATCGGCTGTGAATTCCATACCTACTTGAACATCTTCAACGCCTTCAAAAGCGGCTTTTGGTACTTCCTGCACTAACGAATCATCACGTACGCCGTAACCTTCTTCGGCACTTACGTTTACATCGTACTTGTCGCCCACTTTTTTACCCGTAAGAGCCGTCTCTAAACCTGGCACAAGGTTATTAAAACCGTGTAGGTAAATTAAAGGCTCGCCGCCCACTGAAGATTCAATCACTTCATTGGTATCAGCGTTTTTTACGGTAAATTCAAGGGTAACGACTTTTTTGTCTGCGATGGTCATAAACACTTACTCTAAATTTTAAAACATAATAGATAGCCCTAAAATGTTGCTCCTGCAATTTTAAGGTACCGTTCGTCCTGGACACAATACAAAAAATCGCAGACCAGCTGCGATTTGTTGTAGAGCAAAATAATTAACTAAGGGTTAATTATTCAATACCCTTCATGGTCAACTTAATGCGACCCTTGTTATCAACGTCTAATACCTTAACCTTGATGGTCTGGCCTTCTTTAAGGAAGTCAGATACGTTTTCAACACGCTCATCAGAGATTTGTGAGATGTGCACTAGGCCATCTTTACCAGGCAATACGTTTACAAACGCGCCAAAATCAACAATTTTGTTAACACGGCCTTCGTAAATTGTACCCACTTCAGCTTCAGCTGTAACCGCTTCAAACAAGCTCTTAGCTTTTTCAGCAGCAACCTTAGTTAGCGCGAAGATGCTGATAAGACCAGTATCGCCGATGTCTACATCTGCGCCTGTTTCGTCACATATACCACGGATAGTTGCGCCGCCTTTACCAATTGCTTCAGCAATTTTGTCGGACGGAATCTTAAGGGTAAGGTAAGTAGGTGCGTTATCAGGCATTTGACTGCGGTGAGTCGGCATTACTTCGTTCATCTGCTTCAAGATAGTGATACGCGCGTCTAGAGCTTGCTCTAGTGCGATCTCCATGATTTCTTCAGTGATACCTTGGATTTTAATATCCATCTGTAAAGCAGTAATACCCGCTTCAGAACCGGCTACTTTAAAGTCCATGTCGCCTAGGTGATCTTCGTCACCCAAAATGTCGGTAAGAACAGTGAACTTATCACCTTCTTTAACCAGACCCATAGCAATACCGGCAACCGGTGCTTTAAGTGGTACACCGGCGTCCATCATTGCCAAAGACGCTGTACATACAGACGCCATTGAAGAAGAACCGTTAGATTCTGTAATCTCAGACACCATACGTACTGTGTAAGGAAAATCTTCAACACTTGGCATCATAGCTTGAATACCACGACGCGCTAAACGACCGTGTCCAATTTCACGACGACCTGGAGCACCCATACGACCACATTCACCTACCGAGTAAGGAGGGAAGTTGTAGTGGAACATGAAGTTGTCTTTGATTACTTCGTGTA
>JAPYOO010000572.1 GCA_029938135.1 Bermanella sp.
CTCTTTATCATTACCTTTGCCGCCCTATTAATTTTACCCGGCCCCAATAGCGCCTTTGCGGTGGGGCAAGCGCTAAAGTATGGGGCCATGGGTTCGTTGTGGGTGCCCTTGGGTTTTATGGTTGCCACCGGCGTCCATGCTGTGTTGGTGTTTTCGGGCTTAGGGGTATTGCTGCACAAGCTGTCTGGCGCTCTTCTAATGGGTCAGTTTTTAGGAGCGGCGTATCTTTTGTATTTGTCGTTTAAGGCATTCACGGCCACACCTGTTCAGCAGGCTGTAAGCCAGCAAGGTTACTCTAAGGTAAAAATGTTTTTAAGCGCCATGCTGGTATCAATCACTAATCCCAAAGCACTATTGGCCAGCATGATGTTGTATCCACTTTTTATAAATCCACATGCTGACTATCTGTTACAGGCATTTATTTTAGGCGTCAGTGCCATGCTGATTTCATTTACTGTTTATGCCAGTTACGCCCTATTAGCCCACACCTTTAAAGGCGCCCTGCAATCAAGCCACTTGGCCAACAACACTGTGGCCGCCCTGTATTTAATAGCGGCCTGCATGCTTATTTTAAAAAATGTGCTGTAACGCTAACACTGCATCAAGTTAATTTTTATAACTGTACGAGCTCACCCTGTGAGCGAACTTGGTTTCTAAAAAATCGGGCATCGCCACATGGATGTGGATTATGAGGATTACGCAGGAGCAGTTATCGAGGGGCTGCCCTCCTACATTTTGTACTTATGTTTAATCGAGCCCTAGCCAAGCTGTGCACCCTCGCCTATTATAAAAATTCAAAATCCACGGACTGGAAACGTCACATGACACAATTCGTTATCGTTTATCTGGGCGGCAATCCGCCGTCTACGCCAGAAGAAGGCCAGCAGCACATGCAAAAATACATGGCATGGTTAGCTGATTTGGGCGCGGCAGCGGTTAGCCCAGGCAATCCCCTTAAGGGCACACAAACGGTTCATTCAGATGCGTCGGTTAGCAGTGGCAGCAATACGGCCATGTCGGGTTATACCATCATTGACGTCGAATCTATGGAAGCCGCTTTATCAATAGCCAAAGCCTGCCCATTTTTAGAAGTGGGCGGCACCCTTGAAGTCTCTGAATTAATGAAAATGCCCGGCTAAACGTATCACTTACATACTACACAATAAGATATTCCCATGAACCTTGAACTAGACCACTTTTTTATTCTTACTGAACCCGATGCAGCCGTGGCTGATGTGCTGCTCAGCCTGGGTTTAGAGGAAAGTTTTAGCCGAGATCATGTGGGGCAAGGCACCAGCAATCGCCGTTTTGTATTGTCTAACTGCATGATAGAGTTTTTGTGGGTGCGGGATGCGCAAGAAGCACAAGA
>JAPYOO010000573.1 GCA_029938135.1 Bermanella sp.
GTGATTTTGATAAAGAGTTGTTCGATTTAAAATTTGAGGGTGCATTTGTAGAGGCTATTACCCTGTTCAGTCGTTTTCAAAACTGTGATTCAGTGTTGTTAAGCGGCGTGCAACCAAAACAGTTAAGCCAGCGTTTTATCAAGGCCTTAAAACACCTGGCATGATGCCTATATTGTAGATGTTGCAAAGCCTGCACTTGTATTAATGATCAAGTGCAAAGAAAGGCTTCATTAACCCTTTGCTGGGATTAAGAAGCAGCCAATGAAGCCAATGCATTAATGAAAGCGCCACTTGTAACTTATTTGGCTAATAGTGGCATTCATTTTGGCTGCATCTGACTCTCCTGTTTGTTGGTACCTTTCAAGCCTTAACGATAGCGCTTGCTCTGGACTAAATTGCCAACTTACTTTTCCTCCTAAGGTTTGTGTGCTCAGTTCGCCTAAACGGTAATCGGCCGAGGCAAATGCGGATGCATTGTCGATTGTATTTAAACTGTTTACGTAAAAATCGCTGGCACTTTGTTTATACCATCGGTAATGGGGTTGTATATAAAAGTGGCCTAAGTTTAAACGGTATTTACTTTCCCAGGTGTGTGAGGTGAGGTCCCAGTCATCCCACATATAGCGATAGGAGACTTCAAATGTGTCACCCAGTATATGGGCTTTAAATGCGGCGTATAGGCTTTGTTTCGTTCGTCGATCGGGGCGGTGTTCAAATACATAATCTAGCGGTAAATTATTTTCATCCATAATGGAAATAATTTTATAAGGGTCGGTGTGATAACCGCTGGATTGGCTAATGGAGTAGTTAATCTGCCCAATGGCATTGGGTGAGAGGTTTTGTGTGAGACTGACTAACATATCCAATACCAGTTTATCTTCACTGTCGCTCACTTTAATTTCATCCGGCGTGGATGACAATCCCAGTGGTGTACCGCCTATTGGGCTGATGTCATCTTTTTCTAAACCAAAAAAAACACCCAACTGAGTATTTTTTTGGTTCATTAAAAAGGTGCCACCGCCATTTAAGCCCACCGATTGGTAATCGGTTTCTTGGGAATAACTGATTCCAAATGAGGTTTCGAGTGTGCGCGATAGCGGTTGTGATAAATTCATGCTAAACGCAAAACGTTGATCACTAAAGCTTGGGTCCAGTGGCACCTCGCCTGGCTTAGCGTGATACTGACTTACAGCGCCTTCTTCGTACTCATCGTCATCGTCATCGTCATCATCACTATCCCGAGCGCTACCCGTACTACGCGCCTCGCCACCAGACGTTGAGGTAAACGTTTGCACTTGCTCACTAATAGCCGCGCCATTGGGCGAAGCGCCACTTAAGCTATCAAAGGCAATATTAATGCTGATAGT
>JAPYOO010000176.1 GCA_029938135.1 Bermanella sp.
GTAAATACGGCCGCTGCAGGCGGGTCATTTCTTGTGTTAGATGAGTCAATAAAGGGTGGTGTTTTTTCTATCGAATTTGAAGTGGTTTATTAGCTTCGGCTGAGACTTGCAATTGATGTTGTAATCGAACCTCAGATAATAAAGAAGCCCGCATCATGCGGCTTCTTTAAATCTAGATAGATTACTTAGCAGCCTCATAAGCCGCCATGCTTTCAACGATCGCTTTTTTGGCGGCGTCTGCATTATCCCAGCCATCAACCTTAACCCACTTACCCACTTCTAGATCTTTGTAGTTTTCAAAAAAATGTGCAATTTGATCACGTAGCAATTTAGGCACGTCTTCAATGTCGTTCACATCTTCGTAAGCCTTGCTGATCTTCGTGTGAGGTACCGCTAGTAATTTAGCGTCTTCACCGGCTTCGTCGGTCATATTCAAAATGCCAACAGGGCGACAACGAATCACCGATCCTGCTTGCACCGGATAAGGCGTCACAACTAATACGTCTAACGCATCGCCATCATCGGCTAACGTGTTGTTAATAAAGCCGTAGTTGGCAGGGTAAAACATGGGGGTGGCCATAAAACGGTCAACCATTAAGGCGCCGCCCATGTCTTTGTCAATTTCGTACTTAATGGGGTTTGAGTTTGCAGGGATCTCGATCACGACATATATGTCTTCAGGAGCGTCTTTACCTACAGGGATTAAATCTAAGCTCATGTTGGATCCTTAATGTGCGCCGGCTTGGTGTTTAAGTGTCTTATTACAGTGTATAGGTGGATACGGTGAGAAGCGAGGAATGGCAAGGCGCAGAGCCTGCATTTTGCCACCCCATTGACGTAGATTAAGAATTGCAGCTTACGATAAGTTGCTTCAACTCAGGAATACACGATCCACAATTGGTACCGGCTTTTAAACAGGCTCCCACTTCGGCTGCACTGGTGAGGCCTTGCTCGTTTATGGCCTTCTCAATGGTTTTTTGGCCCACACTAAAGCAAGCGCACACAATAGGGCCAATATCCTCTCCAGCAGGCGCATAGCCACTTAATAAGGCGAGGCGTGCGCGCTTCTCTAGGTTGTCCTTGGCAAATTGCATCCCTAACCACGTGCGCTCGGGCAATTGAGCATTAGGCGTAATAAACGCGGCGGCTTGTAATTGACCTTGCTGGTTTAACAAAGCTAAACGATACACCCCAGTGCCGGCGTCTTGAAAACTCAAAATCTCTAAACGCTGTGCCTTAGCAGCGGCTTCATTGGGTATATCTAACCAATTCAGCATTTGCGTAATAGGGTCTTTTATTGATTGTGTGTGGGCCAGTTCATAGCGGGTATGCTGCACGCCTTTGACCTCCACCACATAGTCACAGTTAGGCCATTTAAACGCGTGGCGGCTGAATACAAAACCATGCCATTTGGCTTGATAGCTACTGACTTGCACCGGTGTGTGTTTGCTTTCGGGCTGTTTAGAATGTTCATCTACAACAGGGTTAACCGCGCTATTAATACGGCCCGCTTTAGACAGCTGTGACGTCCAGTGCATGGGCGCAAAGATATCGCCACTTTTAACATCCTCAGTGATATTCAGTCGGCCCAGCATTAGGCCCCAGCGGCTGCGTACCTGAACCAACTGTTGGTCGCTTAAATTACGTGCTCTCGCATCATCCATGTGCATTTGCACAAAGGGCTCACTGATGTGTTGGTTTAATTGTGGGGCAAGGGCGGTGCGTGACATGGTATGCCATTGATCACGAATTCGGCCGCTGTTAAGCGCCAACGGATATTCTTTGTTGGGTAGGTGCTTAGGTAATTTAGGTGTCAGCGCTAAAAAGTTTGCTCGTTGATTGGGCGTGTAAAATTGTCCTTTTTCAAAGAAGCGCGCAAGGCCTTCGGGATTTTGGACGGTCACTGGCCACTGTATAGGGTTTAAATCTTGGTATTGCTGAGACGAAATATTTTTAAGATAAGAAATATCAAAATCACGACGACGCCCAGATGGCTCATTTTCAAACCCAGACAGCGCCGCATGTTCGCGAAATATATCGGCGGGCTCATTAAAGTTAAAGGCCGACCCATATCCCATGCGCTTGGCCACCTGACAAATCATCCACCAGTCGGCTTTGGCATTACCTGCTGGTGGAAATAAAGCCCGTTGTCGGCTGATGCGTCGTTCACTGTTGGTAACCGTACCGTCCTTTTCACTCCAGCCAATGGCGGGTAACTTAACCGTCGCAAGTGCCACAGTATCAGTGTTGGCAATACAATCGCTGACCACCACTAACTCACATTTTTCTAGAGCTTTTTTAACTTTGTCGGCGTTGGGCATGCTCACTACTGGGTTAGTAGCCATAATCCAAACCGCTTTTATTTTTCCTTCATCAATGGCATCAAACAAATCCACCGCCATAAGGCCGGGCTTTTGCGCCATGTTAGTAGGGAGGTTGTCTGTTTGCCAAAAGCGGCTCACTCGCTCAATGTTGTCGGTGGTAAAATCCATGTGAGCGGCCAGTGTATTGGCAAGGCCGCCCACATCTCGCCCACCCATGGCATTGGGTTGGCCTGTCATGGAAAAGGGGCCGCAGCCAACGCGGCCAATGCGACCCGTGGCTAAATGGGCATTAATAATACTGTTTACTTTATCGGTGCCCGAGCTGCTTTGATTAACTCCTTGGCTGTAAAGGGTGACTACTTTTTTAGTGTTAGCAAACCATGAATAAAACGATGTTAAATCGTCTTCACTGATACCTACGGCATCAGCGTTTTTGGCCGTATCACCACAGCTTTGTTGTGCCATGTTTAAGGCTTCATCAAAACCCTGACAGTAATTATTAATGTATTCGTGATCTAAGTGTTGGTGTTCAGCTAAGTAACTCAGCAAGCCATTAAACAGCCACACATCGGTACCTAAATTCACTTTTAAATGTAAATCGCTAATATCGCAGGTGGCGGTGACACGGGGATCGATAACAATGACTTTTACATTGGGATTATTTTCTTTATGTAATTTAATGCGCTGAAAAAGTACTGGATGGCACCACGCGGTATTACTGCCCACTAAAATAATTAACTCAGCGTTTTCAAAATCTTCGTAACAGCCGGGCACGGTGTCGGTACCAAAGGCGCGTTTGTGGCCCACCACCGAACTGGACATACACAAACGACTATTGGTATCCATGTTGCCACTGCCAATAAATCCTTTCATTAATTTATTGGCCACATAGTAGTCTTCGCTGAGCAGTTGGCCTGATGCATAAAATGCCACGGCGTCAGGACCGTGTTGTGCTATCACGTTCTTAAAGCCAGCGCTGATATGATCTAACGCACTGTCCCAGCTTACGGTTTCACCATTTATTTCGGGCTGTAATAATCGCTCATTTAAGCCGGTGGTGTGTGCAAGGGCGCTGCCTTTGCTGCATAGGCGTCCATAGTTAGAAGGGTGGCTTGTTAAGCCTTTAACTGTCGCGGTACGGGTGTCGTCGTTGATGGTGGCTTCTACGCCACACCCTACACCACAGTATGCACAAGTAGTATGTTGGGTTCTTAAAGTAGAGTTTGAACTGGTGGTGATGATCTCATTCATTTTTCAACGCTCACTTCCAGGGGTTGTGCTGCTGCGCTTTTTTCTTTAGCACTTTTATCGTCAGCACTTTTTTCATCAGCACTTTTTTCATTACATAAGGCCCGACCAAACATAAGGTAAGGGCGTATAGGGGTAAGGTCGGTTTTGTTGTCTAAAAGCTCATTATAAAATGCGCCTTCTTGAGTCTCGCCGTATAACACCGCACCCACCAAATAATTGTTTTTCAATATAAGCTTTTTATAAATACCCTGTTGTTTATCGCGGTAATATAGAAACTCACATTGATCATCTCCATTGATATTTCCGACCGAAAATAAGTTAATACCAGTCACTTTTAATTTGGTGGCACTGGGCAGTGTTTGATACTGGGCCACGCCATGTTCACTTAAATGATTGGTCAAAACGCGGGCTTGATCATACAAGGGGGCCACTAAACCAAACGTGCCGCCACGGTGTTGAATGCATTCACCTAGGGCATAAATAGTAGGATCGTAGGTTTGCAGAGTATCGCTGACCACAATGCCTTTTTCACAATGAATGCCCGCATCCTGTGCTAACTGCATGTTAGGGCGAATACCAATGGCCATGATCACAATGTCAGTTTGTAGTGATGAGCCGTCCTTAAAATGAATACGGCTCACGTGGCCGTTATCGTCACCTTCAATGTGTTGGGTTTGTGCGTTCATTTTAAAGTTCAAACCGCGCGCTTGCAGTTCATGTTGTAATAATTCGCCAGCTTCTATATCCAATTGGCGGTTTAAAGGCACCACATTACTGTGTACCACCGTGACATCCATACCACGGCCACATAATCCCATGGCCGCTTCAAGGCCCAGTAATCCGGCACCAATCACCACCGCTTTTTTATATTGCTTGGCCGCGCTGAGCATTTTTTCCACATCGCTAATATCGCGAAAACTCATCACCCCATTAAGCTGTTTGCCCTCAATGGGTAATATAAAAGGTTTAGAGCCAGTGGCGATAATAAGGCGGTCGTAATCGGCTTTAAGGCCGTTTTCAGTGGTGACGCACTTGTTGACGCGGTCAAGCCCGGTAATGGCTTTATCTGCGCCCACATGCAAAGTGATGCCGTGTTCTTTATACCAAGGACGGTCTAGGGTCATGATCTCTTTGAGTGTTTTTTCCCCGGATAATAGTGGGGATAACATAATGCGGTTGTAGTTGCCGTAAGGCTCATTACCAAAGACGGTAATGGCATATTTATCAGGGCAAGTGGCCATTAGTTCTTCTAATAACTTGGCACCGGCCATGCCATTGCCGATTAATACTAACTTAGGCTTCATGCTGATTGCTCGCATCAAAAAATACTAATGCCAGTATAGCAAAGCTGATACCGGTAAAGGGAGGGATTTAGGGATATTGCAGGCACAAAAAAGGGTCATAGGAATTAGGCGCCCTATGACCCAAAGGTCTCTATCTTAAGCCGTTGAATGTACAGCCACAAACAGCAAAGTCGTCTGTGGTTGTATATCTAACCGATTAAGTCTTTGACGATTGCCAGCGTTGTCTAAAAACTAGACTAAGCCGCAACCAATACGCGATTACTCTCTACTTTTACTTTAAAAGTAGGAATGCTCACGCTGTCATCTTCTAAACACGCACCAGTTGCCAGTACGTAATGTTGTTTGTATAGCGGGCTTGCTACGGTTAGCTGGCCCTTTACGTCACATAATAAACCACGGCTTAATACATTGGCTTCACCGATAGGGTCAAAGTTACCCACAGCAAATAAAACACCACCCGTAGCTGGACGAAAAATAGCCACTTGCTGGCCATTCACAAGGGCGCATACGCCCGTGTCTAAATTTATGTCTGATAATGCGCAAACGTCTGTAAATTCACTCATGTTTAATTCTCTGCCTAAACTAAAAAATGTGTATGGCGCTATCTTAAGTTAGCGCCAGGAGTTTGAAAATTAATCGATGGCGATTAAATTTTCATTTTTTAAGCGCTCTTCTTTAGTCGCTGGGCGAATTTGTGAGCGTACCTCTACAAATTTAACGTCTTCATCTTTTTTATCAGAGTTAATGAAGTGGCTGAAACGTTTTAGTTTTTCAGGTGATTCAATGGTGGTTTTCCATTCACACTGGTAGCTGCCTACAACGGCTTCCATTTGCTCTTCAAGCTCACTGGCAATGGCCAGTTTGTCTTCTAGTACAACTTCTTTTAGGTAGTCTAGGCCACCTTCAAGGTTGTCCATCCAAACGCTGGTACGTTGCAAGCGGTCAGCGGTTTTAACGTAAAACATTAAGAAACGGTCAATGTATTTGATCAGTGTTTCTTTGTCTAAATCTTGTGCTAGTAAGTCGGTATGACGTGGCTTCATGCCGCCGTTACCACAGACGTATAAGTTCCAGCCATTTTCAGTGGCGATAACACCCACATCTTTACTTTGCGCTTCGGCACATTCACGGGTACAACCCGAAACCGCAAATTTAATTTTATGAGGTGAGCGTAAACCCTTGTAACGGTTTTCTAATTCAATGGCTAAACCAACAGAATCTTCTACCCCGTAACGACACCAGGTAGAACCGACACACGATTTAACGGTACGCAAGGACTTGCCATAGGCGTGGCCTGTTTCAAAACCACCGTCTACTAAGCGTTTCCAGATTTCAGGTAATTCATGCAACTGTGCGCCAAATAAATCCACACGTTGGCCACCGGTAATTTTAGTATATAGGCCATAATCTTTAGCGATTTGGCCGACTAAGATAAGGCCATCGGCTGTTACTTCACCACCAGGCATACGCGGCACAACCGAGTAAGTACCATCTTTTTGCATGTTGCCTAAATAGATGTCGTTGGTGTCTTGTAGACCAATGTGTTTATCGTCTAGTACGTAATCATTCCAGCAAGAGGCCAAAACCGATGCCGCCACTGGCTTACAAATTTCACAACCATGGCCTTTACCGTGCTTCTCTAACAGCTCAGGGAATGACTTAATGCCTTCAACACGTACGATGTTGTAGATGTCTTGACGGGTATAAGCAAAGTGCTCACAAAGGTCGGTATTAACTTCCACACCTAGGTTTAATAATTCGGCGTTCATCACTTGTGTTACAAGTGCAGTACAACCACCACAGGCAGTAGCGGCTTTAGTGGCGGCTTTAACATCGCCGATAGTAAGGGCGCCGTCTTGTACCGAGCAGCAAATAGCGCCTTTAGATACGTCATTACATGAACAAATAACCGCGGTGTCGGGTAGTGCGTCAGTGCCCATAGCAGGCTTAGCGGCACCGTCTAGGGCCGGTAAAATTAATACTTCAGGATTTTCAGGCAGTTCCATATCATTCAGAACCATCTGCAATAGGTTACCGTAATCGTCGGCTTCACCTACCATCACTACGCCTAACAAAGATTTTTTGTCTGCGCTTACTACAATCTTTTTATAAACTTGATTTACTTGGTCGTTGTAGCTGTAACTTAACGCGCCTTCTGTACGGGCGTGTGCATCACCAATAGAGGCTACATCAACACCCATTAGCTTAAGCTTAGTGCTCATGTCGGCCCCTTCAAACGTGGCGTCGCCACTTTGAGAAAGGTGCTGAGCGGCTACTTTCGCCATGTTGTAACCCGGTGCTACTAAACCGTAAATCATGCCACCCCAAAGGGCACACTCACCAATGGCGTAGATGTTTTCATCTGACGTTTGACAGTGGTTGTTAATTTGAATGCCGCCGCGTGGGCCTAGTTCAATTTCGCTGGCGCGGGCCAGTGCGTCTTGTGGACGAATACCGGCCGAGA
>JAPYOO010000177.1:0-3706 GCA_029938135.1 Bermanella sp.
TCGCGACCCCAACCTTGGCAAGGTTGTGCTCTACCACTGAGCTATTCCCGCACACTTCTGTCTCTGGTTGTCCCCAGAGAACGAGGCACATTCTATTGTTTTCACGCACAGAGTCAACGCTTTTTTTCCTTATTTCTGAATTACTTAGCGCTGTTTTACTTATTTTGACGCACTTAATTCAGGCCATGCTGCACGCAGGTAAGTTAGCATCGACCAAAGCGTTAAAATAGCCGCCGCAATGATGGAAATTATAGCCGCCACATACCATCCATCAGAGGCTACAAAGGCACCACTGCTAGCAGGTTCAATCCCCAACATTCCCGTAATGGCAAACATCTGTAAGAATGTTTTAATTTTACCTAGATTACTCACCGCTACATTGCCACGCTTACCCATTTCAGCCATCCACTCTCTTAAGGCTGAAATAATAACCTCACGCGCCACGATGACTAACGCAGGTATGGTTAACCACAACGTTTGATCACGTTCAACCACGATCATTAAAGAGATCACTACAATTAGTTTATCTGCCACTGGGTCTAAAAAAGCGCCAAACGGGGTCATTAAGTTCATCTTACGTGCGAGATAGCCATCCCAGTAATCTGTCACGCAGGCCACCCAAAAGACCACCGCTGCTCCAAAACTTGACCAATAGACCGGCAAATAAAAGATCACCACCATTAACGGAATTAATAAAACTCGAATGGAAGTTAGGATATTAGGAAGATTTAATGGCATCGCGTTTATCTACTTATTTGAATACTGATGATAGGCCTATGCTTAAGCATGAAGGGCCTGGTAAATCTGCTGAGCTAATTGACGACTTATTCCAGGGACTTTGGCTATCTCGATAACACTGGCTGAGGCCACCTGACTTGCATCACCAAAGAATCTTAACAGTTCCTTGCGTCTTTTGGGACCAATACCCTCTATATCCTGCAACACAGATCGCCCACGAGGTTTAGCCCTACGCGCCCGATGCCCGGTAATGGCAAACCGATGAGATTCATCCCGTATCTGCTGAATGATATGCAGCGCAGGGGAAGCCAGCTCTAAAACAAAGGTTTTATCGTTGAAAATCATCACTTCCATACCCGCCTTACGGGTAGTGCCTTTACTAACACCTAGCACCTGCACACCAGTGATATTTAAAGCCTCCAGTACAGACAGGGCAATACCCACCTGTCCTTTGCCACCATCTATTAGCAATAGCTCGGGTTTTTTACCCTCCACTATTTTTTTAAATCGCCGAGTAAGAGCTTGCTCCATGGCACCATAGTCGTCCCCTGCCGTCACACCCTCGATATTATACTTGCGGTAGTCGGACTTAAGCGGGCCATCCTGATTGAATACCACACAAGACGCCACAGTGGCCTCTCCATGACTATGGCTAATATCAAAACATTCCATGCGCATGGGAATATCTTTTAGCGATAGGGCTGCTTTCAAAGCAAGATACTGGGTTTTTCTATGTTGTTTATCTTCACTTTTTAAACGTAACGCCTCAGTGGCGTTCTCTTTAACCATATCCAACCAGCGCAACCGTTGCGCACGCACGGTATGGGACAATTTTACGGGCTTGCCTTTTTGTTGAGAGAACACACTTTGAATAAAACTTTCGTCACTTATCTTAACCGAGGTGATAATTTCATCGGTTATGTCGTGATTCATCACCAGATAAAATTGGGATATGAATGCCGCCAAAGCCTCATCCAGCGTTTCATCCATATTAAATCGCGGATAATAGGAGCGACTGCCTAACATTCGGCCCTGTCTAATATTGGCCACATGCACCGCCGTAATACCCTGCGCTTGTGCCACGGCTATTACATCTACATCACCATATTGTGCATCAATAGACTGCTGCTCTTGGACTTTACGTAAATACGTAATCTGATCTCTTATGCGTGCTGCATCTTCAAACAACAAAGCCGCTGATGCTTCATCCATTTGATTCTGCAAACCACTTATAAGGTCCATGTTTTTACCCTGCAAAAACAATACGGCATTATTCATATCCGCGGCGTATTTTTCCTTGCTGATTAAATCAACACAGGGCGCGCTACAACGGCCAATTTGATGCTGCAAGCAAGGGCGACTGCGGTTATTGAAGTTACTATCTTCGCAGTTACGAAGACGAAATAAACGCTGTAAGAAATTTAAACTTTCTTTAACCGCCGAAGAACTAGGGTAAGGCCCAAAATACTGCCCCACTTTATGGCGCTTCCCGCGTGCACTGGCAAGCAAAGGAAAGTCATGATCCGATAAATAGATGTAGGGGTAGGACTTGTCGTCTTTAAGTAAAATATTATAAGGAGGCTTGTTCTTTTTGATTAAATTTTGCTCAAGCAATAACGCTTCAGTTTCGCTGCCCGTTACGCTGACCTCAACACTTTCAATGCGTAATACTAGGGCCTGGGTTTTAGCATTTAAACCACGATTATTGAAATAACTGGAGACTCGATTTTTAAGATTTTTTGCTTTACCCACATACAACAGCTCACCTTTGCCGTTGTACATGCGGTACACCCCAGGTTTATTTGCTAGGGTTTTTAGGAAGGGTTTTGCATCAAAGCTCATAGAATTTAGACGGCAGACTCGGTATCAATCATGCCATGCCGAATGGCTAGGCGTGTTAACTCTACGTCACTTGAAATAGAAAGTTTTTCAAATATTCTATAACGATAGGTATTAACCGTTTTAGGACTTAAGAAAAGCTGATCCGAAATACTTTGTACTTTTTCGCAATTAACAATCAATGTGGTAATTTGCATTTCACGGTCTGAAAGTACATCAAATGGGCATCCCGAATCTTGGCTATCAAAGGGTTTCAATGCCATACGCTGGGCAATCTCGGGGCTAATATAGCGCTGCCCAGACTTAACCTTAAGAATAGCCATTACCATTTCTTCAGCGGTAGCGCCTTTAGTCATGTAACCCGCCGCACCCGCTTGCAATAAACGATTAGCATAAGGGTCTTCACTGCAAGCTGTGACTGCAATAATACGTAAATCTTCATTTAAACGTAATAATTTGCGAGTGGCCTCTAAGCCTCCGATACCCGGCATACGAATATCCATCAGTACCACATCGGGCTCGCAGGTTTTAGCACATTCAATAGCATTTTCGCCACTATTGGCCTGTGCCACCACTTCAATTTTATCGCTGTCAGACAACAGGCTTACAATACCCATTCGGACTAAATCATGGTCATCAACCACTAACACTCGAATCAAGACCACTACCCCTAGACAGTTACCGCAAATTTTACGTCATTATCAGCCCATGCTAGCAAATCGCACTGGCTATACCACTATTTTTTATTATACATCAATGACCAGCCTCTTAATGACGCAGCCTTCACAGCTTACGCATCGCCACTGGCCACTTAGCCGCAAATGTTAAGAGCACTGCCAGCCTACCCTTTACTATCGTGTAGGCGCTGCAACCTCAACCTTTGCCACTCTTCGCCGGGTTCATTAAGTGGCAAGATAATTTCAACTATCCCCCCCGCTAAATGCCGAGTCACATTAAAGCCTAATTTCTTGGCCAACTTCAGCATGGGTTTATTATCTGCTAAAACGGTGCCCATCATTTCCATGACGCCCTGCTCTTTACAGTAGCGAATCATCTTTTGCATTAATTTAGAGCCCAGCCCAATCCCCTGAGCCTCATCACCAACTAATACCGAAAATTCTGACTGCAC